>JAUVIX010000009.1 GCA_030592565.1 Chlorobiota bacterium | reverse complement strand
GTTTTGTGGCTGTTTTTAAGTCGGCAGTCTTCAGTCGGCAGTTGGCAGTTGGCAGTCAGCAATCGGCAGTCGGCAATCGGCAATCCTCAATCCTCAGTCTTCAGTTGGCAGTCTTCAGTTGGCAGTCTTCAGTCGGCAGTCTTCAGCCGGCAGTCTTCAGTCGGCAGTTGGCACGGATTCAACAATTTTAACATTATACCCATCTCTCCATCTCTCCATCTTTCCAAACATTCCAAACAACACATCACTCCACTGCTATATTAACCTTTTTACCCAACAGAACTATTATTAAATATAGAATAAGAATATTTGCAGGATATAAAATGTAAAAAGGCACCCCGTAGGCAGCCGGTAAAGTTCCAAATAGTACGGAAACTACTCCTACTGTCATCGCATAAGGCAATTGGGTACGAACGTGTTCAATATGGTTACAAGAGCTGGCAAGAGAACTAAGAATCGTAGTGTCAGAAATTGGTGAGCAATGGTCGCCAAAAACAGAACCTGCCAGTATTGAAGAAACAACATTGTTAAATATCGCCATAGAAGCATCGTAATCCATTCCATATTGTTGTGATATGGCCCAGGATACAGGCAATATAAGTGGATAGAGAATTGCCATTGTCCCCCAGGATGAACCCGTTGAAAAAGCAATTAAGGCAGAAAGAATGAAAGTAATTGCCGGCAACAGGAATGGGGTGAGATTCATATCAGTCAGAACACCTGCAAGAAACTCGGCTGTATGCATATCCTGTGTTATCAAGGCAAGCGACCAGGCAAGTATTAAAATTAATACGGCACTCAGCATTGTACCGAAGCCCTCTATCAGATATATTATACTTTTTTTCAGGTTATAAATTCGCTGCGCCACTGTAAGAATAACTGCCATAAGCATTCCCGACAATGAAGCCCACAGCAAAGCGATATATGAGTCGGAGTTACCAATTATTTCAGTGAATTTCGTGAATAGCGAAAGGTCAGGATCGTCCCAAACCTGTCGATTCCAGCCGGTTATGACAAGGCCGGCAAAAGTGCCGAAAACGACTACCAACACAGGAATAGCTGCATTGTACCATCTGACTTTTTTAGAGTCTATCCTATCTGTAATCTCAGCATTAATCTCAATATCATCGGCTTCCTCAACAATCTCTTTTGCTCTTGCCCTTCTCTCGGCTTTCAGCATCGGACCGTAATCCCGTCCCTTAAAAATAAGCATCACAATAAAAATTAATGTAAGTATGGGATAAAACCTGGTAGTCAGAGATTTGATGAAAATAATGTATGCACTTTCATTTATTCCTATTGCGTTTATTCCCTCCTGAATATATGCAATTTCAATCCCAATCCAGGTTGTTGTAAGGGCTAATGCTGCAACGGGTGCTGCAGTTGAATCGACAATATATGCCAGCTTTTCTCTCGAAATCTTCAGCTTATCAGTAACAGGCCGCATTGTGTTTCCAACAATAAGAGTGTTGGCATAATCATCAAAAAAAATCGCTATTCCAAGCAGCCATGTAACAAACTGCCCCGATTTATCATTGGCAGCATAACGGGCAAGGTAGTTCACAATTCCCTTCATTCCGCCATTTTTTGTAATCAGGGTAACCATCCCCCCTATCATCATCGAAAACAAGATGATGGAAATATGTCCCGTGTCGCTCATTGATTTCACAATATAGCTGTCAATAATAGAATACAAACCGCTGAAAATTGCAATGAATAAAGTTTTTCCCTGATAAAAAAACAATATGGTTGTACCTGCCAGCAAGCCCATAAACAGGGCGGAATAAACCTCTCTAAAAAGCAAAGCCATAAGAATAGCTATCAGGGGCGGAATTATTGACATCCACAAAGGAACCGGCGTTATCGCCCTTTCATAAATAGTGCTTCCTACCTTGATAATAACATCTTCCTTATGTGAAAAAGAGTATTTAAAAGAATAAGAGTTCCCTTCCGGGGAAAGAGAAAAAGCAGAGTCGTTAAAAATTACTTTGACAGGATACAAATTATCCGTAACATTATCGGGAGTAATGCAAATATCAATCGGAATGTTTTGGATTATTATATTTTGAAGTTTGATGGAGTAACTATTGCCAGAAGTTTGCTCCGTTAAGGGAACTTCCTGGCTGTTGTTTTCCTGTGCAACGCAATGGTATTGCACAAAAAGAATAAAAACAAATAGTACTAAAAGTTGTTTTGTTGACATTAATTCCTCCTGTGACAAGTGTCCACGCCTGTCATTTTAGAAATATTAATTGAGACAAACGTCCACGCGCTTGTCAATCCTTTCTCATTAATCTAATCCCGGAACAGCTTCACAATATCATTCCCATTAGCAAAAATCAAAAGAGCAAAAAGGATAACCATACCTACAATTTGGGCAGATTCCATAAACTTATCGCTTGGCTTACGTCTTGTTACTATTTCATAAAGAAGGAACATCACGTGGCCACCATCCAAAGCCGGAATCGGGAGCACATTTAAAATTGCAAGCATTATTGACAGAAAAGCTGTCAACGACCAGAAGCTATACCAGTCCCAGGTAGGTGGAAAGATATTCCCGATTGTAATAAACCCACCAACTGATTCATAGGCTTTCATTTTCGGATTGAATAACAGTTTTAACTGTTTTAGATAATTGCCAACTCCCTTATATGCTTTAACCGCGCCTGCGGGAATGGCTGCCCCAAATGAATACTTAACTTTGCTAAATTCAAAATAGTCGTCCAGAGGCTTATTATAAACACCAAGTTTGCCTTCGGGCGGAACCTTTGCAACTATTCTGAGAGTATCGCTATTCCTGAGTAAAACAACAGTTACATCCTGATCTTTATGGTTTTGCAATTCAGTATAAAAGTCATAAAAATAGGGTGTCGATTTATCATTAAGTCCTACTATCTGGTCTCCAATTTCTATTCCGGCCTCTTTTCCTGAGGACTTTGGAGTAAATTTCTCAACGAAAAATGGAATTCTTACAGAAATAAATGTTGGCGTTTTCTTTTGTTTAATCAGCTTGCTAACGAAATCATCCGGAATATTAAGGTCCATAACCTGTCCGTCGCGATTAACCTGAATAGTTTTTGCATCATCAAGGATTATCTTTTCCGGAATTTTGTTAAATTTTTCTACTTCCTGATGATCAATGGAAATAATTTTATCACCATTTCTCAATCCGGCTTCCATCGCAAGAGAATCAACGCGTATTCCGTATTTCACCTGTGATGTCGGCAAATATTCATCACCCCAGGCCAGCAGCATCCCAATGTAGATAACAACTGCAAGTATTATGTTCATTGTTACACCCCCAAGCATAATTATCAGTCGTTGCCATGTCGGTTTACTTCTAAATTCCCAGGGCTCAGGAGGTTTCTTCATCTGCTCCTTATCCATCGACTCATCAATCATTCCTGATATCTTCACATATCCACCCAAAGGAAGCCAGCCCATTCCATATTCGGTTTCGCCATATTTAAATTTAAATATTGAAAACCAGGGATTAAAGAAAAGATAGAATTTCTCAACTCTTGTTTTGAATAATTTGGCTGCCAGAAAATGTCCGAATTCATGAATTATCACGAGTATGGATAAACTTAGAAGGAATTGAATTATCTTTATTAAAATCTCCATTTATTGATTCTTTATTTCGTAATGAATACTTAACTCAGCATTCAATTATTTATTATCATTAATTATTTCCATTGCTACTATTCTTGTCGCTTCATCAGTTAAAAAGTAATCATCTAACGTTGGTTTATCAACAAAATCAACCCTTTCCATACTTTTCTCAATTATTTCAGGCATTCGTGTAAATCCGATTTTATTTTTCAAAAAAGCATCAACAGCAATTTCATTTGCAGCATTCAGAATGCATGGCATATTACCACCCCTTTCAAGTGCTTCAAAAGCGAGTGCAAGATTACGAAAAATTTTAATATCCGGCTTTTCAAATGTCAACTGAGGATAATTTAAAAAATCAAACCTTGGAAAGTCCGATTTTAAACGGTCGGGAAAGCCAAAAGCATATTGTATTGGCAACCTCATATCCGGAAGACCCATCTGCGCTTTCATTGAACTATCCTGAAATTGAACTATGGAATGAACTATTGACTGCGGATGAGTTATCACGTCAATCTGATCGGGGTCAAGTCCAAAAAGCCATTTGGCTTCCATAACCTCAAGGCCCTTGTTCATCATTGATGCAGAGTCGATGGTAATTTTATCACCCATATTCCAGTTTGGATGCTTCAAAGCCTGGGCAACAGTGGCATTTTGAATTTCTTCCCAGCTTTTCCCCCGAAAAGGTCCGCCTGAAGCAGTCAGATATATTTTTTCTATTGTGTCAGGGTTTTCGCCCGACAGACACTGAAAAATTGCAGAATGTTCGGAATCAACCGGAATAAGGCTGACTCTTTTTTCAACAGCAAGTTTTGTAATAAGATCACCTGCAACAACCAGCGACTCTTTATTTGCCAAAGCTATCCTCTTTCCGGCCTCAATAGCCCTGATTGTGGGCTTTAACCCGGCAAAGCCAACCAAAGCAATAAGAACAATATCAACCGAATCCATATCAATAATTTGGGAGATGGACTCCTCTCCGGCAAACACCTTTATATCGTGCAAAAACAGAGCATCAGAAACTTCGGAATACAAATCCTCATTTCCAATTACAACAAAATTGGGTTTAAATTCAATAGCCTGCTTGATAAGCAAACCGGCATTTTGCTGAGCTGTTATCACTTCCAGTTCAAACCTGTCAGAATGAGCGGACAAGACTTCCAGAGCCTGCCTCCCGATAGAGCCTGTAGAGCCCAATATTGCAATTCGCTTTTTCAAAATAATTTTTAAATTTATATTAGCATTACCTGTTAACCTTTGTATTTCAACCGGATGTACCTGCCTTTCTAGTGCCAGTATAGAAATACATATACCATATTTTTAGCTGTACAATAGACATTATAAAGGCAGAATGTGTGTAGTTGCTATCCTTCAGCATATTTTTACCCAAATACTATTTTATTATTGTCATTTTTTTTGAATCTGTTGTTTGTCCGTTTATACTGATTGAATAGAAATAAATTCCATTTTTCAATCCGTTTGTATCAAATTCAACACAATGAGATCCTTTTGTTTTAATTCCTTCATCAATTGATTTAATAATTTGTCCGGTATAATTGTATATATTCAATTGAATATATGATTCGTTTCTCAATTTGTACCATACCTGTGTAGTTCCTGAAAATGGATTAGGGATATTCTGCAATAATTCACCTGCAGCTAATGAATTAATTCTTTGCTGCAATTTTTCATTAATCTTTGAATCCATAAATAATAATGATAACAGATATTCCCTTTTTTCTTCGAATTGCTTTTTAGATTCAGGTATATGTTCCGGCATTTTACCCACATAAATGGATTTTAGCCCACTATTTTCCATTAAAAAATAGGTATAACCCAAATCAATTATTGAAAATATTGAATCTTCTATTGATTCCGGATTTTGTATTACATTCTCAAACCAAGTAATAGCGGTAGGATAATTTTCTAATTTAATCTCGCAAGAATTAATTAAATAATCTGCTAATTTAAGTAGGTTTGGATTGTTCTGAATATTTGGTTCAGAATTATAGTAGGATTTCAAAGTAGAAAAGTCATTTGCAACAAACTTTTCTAAAGAAAACAATTCCTTTATAGATGCCTTGGCGAATTTTGATGTTGGATAATCAATAATTATTTGTTGCATAGATGATTTTGCACTTAGGTAATCCCCTGTATTGATTTTTTCATGTGCTTCATTATACATACTCTCTGCTTCTGTTTCATCACCAATATTTCCCGACAAATCCCATATTGGTTCATAAATGTAATATTCATATGGAAATAAGTCATTTATAGGATCAAAGTTCAAACCCCAGTAATTATTCCTAACATCCAGTTCTTCAATTTCATTTGTTTTATAATAAACTAATGATTCCTGGTTATCTTCATCAATGATAGCATTCCAACTGAAATAATAGGGAAAGCTATTTTGCGTGGCATATATCTGGTTTCTTTCATTGTCCTTTATTAACTGAGCTTCATATATTTCGTTTGCTTTAGGCCCTTCAATTTTTACATTACTATTATCAAAACAAACAATACCATATATGTTCATTGAAATCAATTGTAAACTGTTATAAAGTTGTATTCCGGCATCACTATTTACTGATCCATTGTTTGTAATATTATTGTTTGAGATGATTTTCTCATAAACTGTTCCTCCCGAATTAATAATATTTATTCCATGTCCGGCATTTTCAGTAATACTACAACCATCAATTCTATATTTATTATAACTATCAATCAATAAGGCTGATTTACCACTATAACCTGTAATGGTTGTTCCTAAAACATTAACAATGCTAGGATCAGAAATAATACCATTGGTTATTTCAACATTAGCATTGTACATTATTGAATTCTCAACGGTTATATTACCTTTCGAATAATGTATCCCGGAATTTGTGAAATCACACCCTATTACACTCAGGGATTGACTATAACCGGAAAGCAAGCAATTCTCAAAGACAATATTTTCGAACGAATAAGATTCCGTTTCGTTATTGAGTAATAATCCTTGCCATTGATATCCAGCCTGACTCGTAAATATTGTGTTTGACCCGACTGTAAAGCTTCCGTTAAGTACAATACTCTGACTAATACTATTTCCCATTACAACACAATTATCACCAATAATTAATGAAGCTCCCTCATCAACAATTAATTTACCATTATTTTCGAAATACAACTCTTTACCTCCCAGCAAAGTAAGGGTTGTACCTGACCGGATGGACAACTCGGAAGAAATAACTGTATTCTCAGATATTGTAATATTATGTGTAACCTCAAATCCATCTGCCATAATATTAAGAGCAGGATCGCCAAAATAATTATATAGAAAAGCAGTCCCGAACATGTTTAAGCCAATTTTTGCTTCCAAAATAAACTCACCAGTTATATGAGACAGGTCATGCCATATAGCATAAGGGACTCTTTCCTGTATGTATGTTGGCGGATCAGTTATATATGGAGGAGGGGTCGACTGAAAATGATTTCTTACAGCACCGAGAAACCCAACAAAACCCTTATCCTCAGCATAAGTTGTTAATGATTCCCCAAAGCAGTCGTTATCATTGTCAAACCACCCCGTTTTGCATGCCCTACTTGTTACATAAGGAAATACACCTACGTTGTTCAAATTTGAAGTCAATGCATCAATATTCAGACTGTCCTGCCAGGAATCAATTTCTCCGTGACCCTCATACATCATTACCGGTGTACCTTCATCAAACATATCTATAGTAGGTTGAAATATCTGGCCATTTAAGGAATACCAATTTACAATTGCGATTTCTTCCTCAAACAAAAGATTTTCAATGAATTCATAATACATCGGAAAGTATGGCTCTTCATAACTAGTTCCATTTGTATAGGCAACATTGTTTCTCCAATCACCAAAACTATATTCAGACTCAAAATATAATGTTTTTTCTACAATATTATGCAATTCAATAAATCCTGATGTCTCATTGTTATCAACACAAAATCTGCCTATGTATAACTCAGCTATTTTGTCGTAAACTCCATTTTCATTTGTCAAACAACTAAAATAATAATCTGACGGAAGTAACTCCAAGTATTGGATATCATATGATGAAGGCATTCCCTGATTGTTTTCATCTACGTCCCCAATCAGCAATAAATACCCCAACTTACCATCATAAGTATGCTGCGCATTTTCCCCCTCATAAATGCGGCGGACGCAGGTGCGAATGCGTTGCTCTTTTTTGTATTGTAAGTCAGGAGGTACATTATTTTGCCCTTCATAAAAGAAACCTAATTCATCGGATATAATGGTACTTGCATTTAAGATAGCCACATCAAACCCATTATAGGCAGCTCGGTGGTTAGCAATACGTAATACTTCCGATTCGGGTTCATCAGGCTGAAAAAAGGCTTCGGAACAAATAATTAAATAATCAGCTACAATGGTACTAGCCTGTGCTGTATCAGTTAAAGAAACCCACTGTACATTACCACTGCCTTGTACATTATCATTAATACTTGCTTTGATGCCACTGTCCACATAATTGAGCATAGTATTGGTAGCTACATTATTAAATATGCCAGTATTTACATTTACATCCGATGTAGGATTAACAAATTCAAGGCTGATTTCATAATTAGTATAAACCTCAATATGCTGTGTTACAGGGTTAAACTGTACGGGATATAAAAACACCTCCGCATATTTTTGGCCACGCAAATAACCGACAGAAACAATTTCGGCATTCATTCCATTAAAATATACATTCTGGGCATAAGCGGTTTCGTATTTGCTAAACACTTCCTGCAAATAAACCGTGCCATCTGGGTTTTGAACTTCCTCATAATCAGGAGAGGGATAAATATTATAGTTATTAAAACCTGTTTGACCCATAATGTTTACAGTCAATATTACATCATCACATTCGGGTATGGCAATTAATTGCCTGATGTAAGGCAATTCGGGCTCACCCGTTTCCATACTTTTACCTGCCCCCAGAATTTCAATTCTTTGAAAATTCTCGCCCTCTGCATTAAGGTCATTTTTAAACATCCCACAAACTTCAACAGTAAATTCTACCTGTTGGTTGGTTGTTTGGATAAGGTCAATAATTGGTGCTTCGGGATTGGATTTTGTAAATGTTACCCAGTCCTGTGCCAAAACAATACTACCAAAAAGGCAGCCTAAAATTGAAAGCAAAATTGTTTTTTTCATAACTACTGTTTTTGATTAATAAATAATAATTTATTGAATTGTGAAATACAATTATTGTATTCTATATTGTATAAATACATCCCTTGCAGCACTCTTTTTCCGTAACTATCTTTACCATCCCATTGTTGTAAATTTTTATCGGCAATAATGTATTGCCTTATGGTTTTTCCATAAATATCATAAATGTTTAATATGGGATTAATAGCATTTTCAGGAAGATTGAATTGAATATTGGTAATTTTTGTAAAGGGATTGGGATAGTTGGATAACTCAACATTATCAATTTTAAATGAATTTACATTTGTAATGGTGGAATCTATGTCATGAAAATAAGTAGTAAAGGTTTCCCCATAATCCGAGCTATAATCAATATATAACCACACATGGTCTCCTGCCGGGTTTATCCTGCTTCGCAAAACATAAAATGAACCAGGCTCCCTGCCAGCAGTATAATGAACCCTCCAAAAATAGAGGTCAATATAATCAGACTCAAATTTCTCTGTCCAAATATAACCGGTATCAGTGCTATGGAAAATCTTATAATGATAATCAGGCCACCATGATGTTAGATATATTTCTCCGGGTTCTGTGCCTCTACTTAATTGAGGATATTGACCACTTATTGACCAAAATGCGACTGTGCTGTCAATAGGGATTTCAGAGTATGTTTGTCCATAATCAATTGTATGAACAAAATTGAAATAAATCCCTGCTTCGCCATAAATACCATAAAATTCTGGCTCAAAAAAGCCTACTTCAGTAAAAGGACATAATACCGTTATTGGCAAAAGCTCGAAAGATTGTGCATAATCTATACTTTTAAAAAAACCTTGACTATTGCCCTTAAATATTAATCCTTGATTTACTCCACTAAAAAATTTAGTGTATCCTGGATAGTTTTCTTTAAACTCCCAACTCTCCCCATAATCAAAACTCACCCAAAGTTCATTGTTGCCATAATTGTATAAAGCTCCCGGGGTGGCATCACCAAGTACTTTGACTACCTGCATTTCATTTGGGGGTGGAATTTCAATGTTTTCGTATTTCAGGGAAATGTGTTCCCCGTTGTCAGTAGTGTAAAAAATGGCATAATGCACTTGTCCGTAGTTATCCATATACCAGTCGGTGGAGATGTAGAGTTCTCCTTCTTGCGCCCCGCGTGTAATCTGTGCTTGCAATGTTGTCCCGAGAAATAGAATAAATAGTATTGTGGATATTTGCTTTTTCATAGAGCTGTCTTTTTACGGTAAAAGTAATAATTTATTGTATGGGGAAGAATAACCCCCATAACTAATATTGTATAGATAAATACCACCCGATACTTTATTGCCTTTCTCATCTCTGCCATCCCATTGTTGTAAATTTTTATCGCTTATACTATAATGTCTGATAATTTTACCAAAAATATCATAAAGATTTAATGTGGGGTTTATAGCATTTTCAGATAGATTAAATTTTATAGTGGTAATATTTGTGAAGGGATTGGGATAATTGGATAGATTATGTTCTGTATGATTTTTTGGTTTAACCAAGGTAATAGTAGAATCTAAATCATGAAAATAAGTTGTAAAATTTTCTCCATAATCATTTGAGTAATCAATATAAAGCCACACATGGTCTCCAGCAGGATTTATCCTGCTTCGCAAAACATAAAATGAACCTGGCTCTCTCCCTGCAGTATAGGCCAAACGCCAATAATAGATATCAATAGTTTCCGATTCAAATTTCTCTGTCCAGTTATAGCCTGTATCAACACTATGGAAAATTTTATATTTATAATCAGGCCACCATGATATAAGATAAATTTCTCCTGATTCTGTTCCCCTGCTTATTTGAGGAAAATGACCGCTTATTGACCAAAATGCGACTGTGCTGTCAATTGGAATTAATAAAAAGTTAGTACCATAATCCAGGCTATGATAAAGATTATATCCTACGCCTGCCGATCCAGTAAATCCATATAATTCACCATTTTGGTTACCAACATCAGATAATGGTTCTGTTAGTGTCTCTACGATTAATTCAAAAGATTCACCATAATTCTCGCTTCTATAAAGATTATAATTACTCCTTCTGTATATTTCACCATCAAAAAAACCTGATACATATTTGGCATATGAATAATCTTCTCTATACACCCAACTTTCCCCATAATCAAAACTCACCCATAATTCATTATACCCATAATTATATAGAACTCCGTTAGATGCATCCCCCAACACTTTACCTATTTTCATTTCATCTGGTGGGGGTGTTTCGGTATTCTCATATTTTAAAATAATATTTTCACCATTATCGGTTGAATGAAATATGGCATAATGAATTTGTCCGTAGCTATCCATAAACCAATCGGTGGAGATATAGAGTTCTCCTTCTTGTGCTCCTCTTGTAATCTGTGCTTGCAATGAAATTAATATAAATAGGAATAATAGTAAGGTGGATATTTGCTTTTTCATAATTGTTGTTTTTACTTTAAAAATAGTAATGGTAGATTCAACCAGCAAATGCAACTTTATGGTTGATAAAATTATAAAATAATTCAAAAGGTTTTTGGAATCCAAGCTTTTTTCTTGGTCTTCTATTTATTTTCATTTGTATTTATTTGATATTCATAGTATTATATTCATTAATGATTTGTTTTTTTGAAATATATTGTCTCAATAATTTGTTGCATTACCCAATACTTTGCCTACTTGCATTTCATCTGGGGGTGGGGATTCAATGTCTTCGTATTTAAGGTTAATAATTTCACCATTGTCGACAGCACGGAAAATGGCACAATGCACTTGTCCGGAGTTATCTATATACCAATCGGGGGAGATGTAAAGTTGGCCTTCCTGCGCTCCTCTTGTGATTTGTACGACGGGCTCCGCCTTATTGCTAACTTTAAGTTATACAAACTCAAAAAACCACATACTCTCTTGGGTTAACAGCTGCACCGTTCAACCATAATTCAAAATGAAGATGAGGTCCGGTAGTCAGTTCCCCGGATTCACCGACAATAGCTATTGGGTCTCCTGCCTTAACAACATTCCCATCCATTTTAAGTAATACGGAATTATGCTTATAAACCGAGATCAGATTTCCCTGGTGCTGTATTGCAATAACATAACCGGTTTTAACAGTCCAGTCAGAAAAAATTACTGTTCCGTCAAGTGTTGCTTTTACCGCTTCATTATCTTTTGCAACTATATCAATCCCATAATGGCCCTCTGTTAAATTGAACTCTTCAGTCGCAATTCCTTTCAAAGGAGCGAAAAAATAATAATTGCTTAAGGGAGTTGTTGGAGTATACAGTTCGTCACTTTCATTATAATACAGGTCATAAGAACTCTCACTTTCATATTCGGCACGCAAAATGGAATCTTCCGGAGATTTTGTATATTGTATATTTTTATAATCCACATCACGGTTAGTACGGACAGAAGTATCGGTTTCTATGACTTTTCCGTCAATAATATCTTTAAGGTTACGTATGTACAAACTCTTCTGCCTGAAATCAACTTCCAGAGAGTCAACTTTATGCTGAAGATAATTTGCTTTTTGACTGAGAGTTACATCAGTATATCCCGGAATATATTCGCGCAATGGTGTAAAAGCAATCAGGAAAGTCGTTGCAACGATCAATAATATGACCACAGTTCCTATGATGACAAAAACATTCAGGCGCGACAACCTGAACGAGAGTCTCTCATCAAATGTCTCCTCATTTACAATAACAAGCCTGTATTTATTACGAAGCTTACGTATCCATTGCCTTTTTTTCTTATTTTTCTCCTTTGCCATAGCACATAAATAGCGGGTGCAAATATACCTGAAAAATAAGAAAGAAATGACATTTTCAATATTTAGGCAAGAGAATTGAATAAAATAAAATATTTTTGCAAAAAAGTAGTTTAATTTTACATAATAAATAGTTACATATTATAATCTGGATTATAATTTAATTCTGCGTTTTTGGGCTCATTAAAACCAAATAGATATATAACCGCATTTGCAATAGTATTTTTATTGCTGGTAACTTACTCATGTTCAACGAAGAAGAATACGTTTGTCCGCCGTGTTTTTCATAATCTTACAGGACACTATAATCAGTATTGGAACGGAAGAGAAAGCTACAGACAAGGTGTTGCTCAACTGGAAAATACTGTAAAAGACAACTATAACAAAATACTTCCTGTATATAACTACGGAACAAAAAACGAAGCCCAGCAATTGAACTCCTATATGGATAAAGCAATTGAAAAGGCATCCTTAAATATCGAGACTCATTCAATGTATTTCAACCATAAGGAATGGATAAAATGGATTGATGACAGCTATATGATGATTGGTGAAGCATATTTCTATAAGCACGAATTTAACCAGTCGAAAAGGACTTTTGAATTCATCACTAATGAATATAAGAAAGACGATATCAAGTATGAGGCCATGCTTTGGCTTGCCAAATCATATAATCAACTCGAAAAATATAAAAGAGCCCAGTCTGTCCTTGACAATCTTAGAAATGAACTGGATAAACTTAGCAAACCGCCATTGGATGTTGTAAAAGCCCTGCCACTTGTAACTGCCAATATGTTCCTGAAGCAGGAAAAGTACAACCAGGCAAGGGAATTTCTAAAGGAAGCCCTTTATTTAAACCAAAAAAGGAAAACAGAATCCAGAGTCCGGTTTATTCTCGGACAAATCCACCAACAGGAAGAAGATTATTATAAAGCTACAGAGTATTATACAAAAGTGGTTAAGTTGAATCCTCAATACGATATGGCCTTTAATGCTAAAATCAATCTTGCAACCTGCTATGATATAAGTTACGAAAACAACAGTAAAAGTATTATTAAGAATCTGCTGAAAATGCTTAAAGAGGATAAAAATAAGGATTATCGTGACCAGATTTATTTTGCTCTTTCTGATGTTGAATTTAAAAATCTGGAAGACTCAATTGCGATTGATTACCTCAGACTTTCTGTTGCAACCAGTGTTACCAATAACTATCAAAAAGCGGCCTCTTCACTAAAACTGGGAAAAACATTTTTCACAATGCAGTCATATCAATTATCACAGGCATATTATGATACTGCTGTTCAGGTACTGCCAGAGGACTCTCCGGATTATAAAAATATAATAGCTAAATCAGCCTACCTGTCCGAACTTGTCAATTACCTGGTTATTGTACAGACACAGGACAGCCTGCAAATGGTTGCCTCAATGAATGAGGAAGACAGAAACATTGTAATTGACAAAATAATAGCCAAACTTATTGAAGAGGAGGAGAAGGCCAAAGAGCAGGAAGAACTTTTGGCGAGTATGGGCGATAACACTATGGCAGGGACAAACCAGGCGGGTGGTACTTCCAGACCGATGCCGGGTAATCAGCTTGGCGGTGGTAAATGGTATTTTTATAATCCCGGCACAAAAAGTTATGGATATTCAGAGTTTGTAAAAAAATGGGGTAAGCGAAAGTTAGAAGACAACTGGTGGCTTGTAAATAAAAAAACTCTCTTTGTGCCGCAGGAAGAGGTCCTTGCTGAAAACGACAGTATTGTAAGCGACAGTACAGCCACTGCCAAAATCTCAAATGATCCTCACAATAGGGATTATTATCTTAAAGACCTGCCCTTTACAGAAGAACAGGTTCTCGCTTCCAATGTATTAATTGACAGCTCTCTGTTCGAACTTGGCTTTATTTATAAAGACGACCTTGAAAACAACGACAGGGCCATTGAATCGTTTGATACGCTTGTGACCCGTTTTCCTGAGAGCATCCATCTTTTACAATCATACTACCAACTCTTCAAACTTTACTCTAGTAAAGATAGTATTGATAAGGCTGAGTATTACAAAGGTCTTATTATACAAAAATTTCCTGAAAGCGATTATGCCAGGCTTTTAACTGATCCGGATTATTATAAAGAGTTAGAAGCAGAAAAAAACAGGGCATTAACTCTTTACGATGAAACCTATAATTATTATTTGACCGGCGACTATTATATGGTCTATAGTAACTGCGACAGGGCTTTAAGCACTTTTGAAAAGCCTAAAGAGATAATGGCTAAGTTTGAGTATCTGCGGGCTTTGTCTCTCGGAAAGATAGAAGTCACCGACTCACTTCAGGTTGCTCTTGAGGGCCTGGTTAAAAAATACCCTGACAGTGAAATTACACCTCTTGCTCAAAACATACTGAATTATCTCGCCGGGCCTTCAGACACAACTTCAGCTACAAAAACCAAAGAGCCTAAAGAGGTTTATGATATCTCTATTTATGATTTCAATCCGAACAGCAAACAAATCTTCGCAATAATAGTGAAAGGCGAAAATTCAAATATCAACGCTCTTAAAGTAAGGGTCTCCGACTTTAACTCAAAGAACTACAGGCTTGAGAATCTATCAATTACAAGCATTCTTCTGGATATGTCAACAAACTTCATTATGGCTGGTAATTTCCTAACTATTGATAAAGCAATGGCATACTTTAATTCAATAACTACAAACGACTACGTATTTGCAAATATTAAAAAGGAAAATATTCGTACTTTTGTCATTTCTCAGGAAAATTATCCGATTTTTTATCGGGATAAAGACATCAAAAAGTACCAGGCTTTCTTTAACAAATATTATTTTAACAATCAATAAAAAGGTTTATTATATTTGTAAAAAATATTTTATAATTTTATGTTCAAAAAAAAGCAAAATATTATGGCTAAAAATATTATCAACGAATCGAAACCTAACACTATCGTTGAGGGAACAATAATCAAAGGTGAAATCATAGCCAATGGCGACTTTCGTATAGACGGCAAACTTATCGGCGCAATTAATTCCAAAGGTAAAATTGTTGTTGGAACAAGTGGCAGTATCGAAGGGGAAATTACTTGTAAAAATGCTGATTTTTCGGGTTATATTAAAGCTAAGGTTTTTGTCGAACAACTTTTATCCCTCAAGGCATCATCAAAGTTAAATGGAGATGTTGTTACTGACAAACTTGCCATTGAACCGGGAGCAACTTTTACCGGAACCTGTAACATGGATTCCAACTCACCCGGAAAAGTTAATTCACAAGCAGGAAATGAACACAATAAAGAAAAACAAAAGGTCTTTAAATAATTATGCACAGTACTCAAACATTGCCTTGCGAATGCTGGTCATTATTCTTGCAGGTGTATGGGGAGGTGTAGAGTTGGATAAATGGCTGAATACAACACCTATCCTGACAGTTATCCTGTCGCTGTTTGCAGTATCGCTTTCTATTTACTCTGTTGTTAAAAATCTACTTAAATAAAATATAATGTTCTGATATGGGTCATCAATATATCTCTTTCCTGAAAAAACTTACAATATTCTCACTTCTGCTTGCAATACCCGGGGTTATTGCAGCTTACACTCTTCCGCAGGAATACATAACACCAACACTTCCTTTTCTGTATCTTTTCTTCTATTCCGCCACTACAGTTGTACATTATCTGCTACTGAAAATATCTGAGAAGAAACCCACCCAATTCACAAATTACTTTATGCTGCTAACCTTTGGAAAGTTAATTTTCTATCTGACAATAATATTGGCCTTTATTATTCTTTTTCCAGATGATGCAAAACCTTTTGTCGTTTCTTTCCTGATTTTATACCTCTTTTATACAGTATTTGAAGTTGTTTTAAGCCTGAAACTAGCAGGACAAGAGAAAGCTGTTGAGAAAGATCAGTAAGGTTGCAAAGTGTGTGAAGAACAAGGCTCTTACCTCATCTTTTTACTGACCTCTAACATATGCAACTCAATATCCTCCAGAAAATTATCAATCACTTTAATTTTTGAAAGAGCAATTTTAAAAGCCATTAGCACATTAGGAATACTCTTGATCTTTTTAACTTTGTCCTGCACAAACTTCTCAGATGCAGGGCCGTTGATCAAAATAAAAAAATCAGTTGCTTTTTGAGAGGGGAAAAGTTTTGCCCTTGTATTATGGTTTGTTAAAAGATAAAAATTTATCTCACAATCAAAATCGTGATAAAAATAGAGTGGGTAATAAATCAGTTCTTCAAGCTTATTATTATAAACCGGGAGGTCGTCTGTCCTTTTCATCTGAATCTTCAGAACCTCATTTATCTTGTAGGCTATCCAGTAATCCTTTCGATGACAGGAAATTCCCACAAGAAAATTATCCTGATCAAAATTAATATCTATTTTTACTTTTTTTGCCATTACATTGCAGGATTACGCCCTTCAAAAATAGAAAAGAATTCAATGGAAATTAAAATAAAATTCATTTTATTTGAACTTGAATAAGCTTTAGAGCCCAAAGCTTGTGATAAAGCCGTCGCCAGAATTAATTGATAAGAAGTTCTCAGGAGGTCAGGTTCTCCTCATTATCAATCAGTACCAGGGCTTTTTCAGCAGCGAGCTGCTCGGCACTTTTTATTGCATAGTCCTGCGCTGTAGCAACAGGTTTATTATCAACCAGCACTTCGATAAGATACTGCTTCCCATAACCATTTCCTATCTCCTCAATAACCCTAAATTCAATGGGAATTTTTTCTTTTTGCGACCATTCTATAAGCTGACTTTTGTAATTTGTATCTTCCTCAACCAATTTATCTATATCAAAATGCACCTCAACAACCCTTTTAATCAGGATTCGTTTGGTAAAATCATAACCCTTATCTAAATAAAGCGCACCGACAAAGGCTTCAAAGGCATCGCCCAAAAGCGATTTACTAAAACCGGTTCCCGATATTTCAGATTTAACCAGAACATCAATACCAAGTTTTCGCGAAAGCTTATTCAAAGAACTCCGGCTCACAATTTTGGAACGCATTTCAGTAAGAAACCCCTCCTCTTTATAAGGAAATTTCTTAAAAAGATAATCGGCAACTATTGAACTTAATACGGCATCGCCAAGATATTCAAGCCTTTCATTACTGACTTTAAAACCATTAATTCTCTCCTGCGATGCAGATTTATGTCTGAACGCAAGACTATATAACGCGATGTTGTCGGGGAAAAAACCGAAAATATTTTTAACAGTATAAACTAATTTCTTATCAGAAGAAAAAACTGACCTTATTGGAGATAAGATACTCAAAATTTACTTTTCTTTACACTTCTTAAAAATGATTGATGCATTATGACCTCCGAAGCCAAAAGTATTACTTAGTGCGTAATTGATCACCTTTTTCTTACCTTTCCAAAATGTAAAGTCAAGATTATTATCAATATCCGGATCATCAGTAAAATGGTTTATTGTAGGAGGAACAAAATCATTATTAATGGACAGAATAGTTGCAATAGCTTCAGCAACACCGGCAGCACCAAGCAGATGACCAGTCATCGATTTAGTAGAATTTATTGCTATCTTATATGCATGCTCACCAAATAAGTTGATGATTGCCTTAGGCTCAACAATATCTCCAACCGGAGTAGATGTTCCGTGAGTATTAATATGGTCGATATCCTCAGGTTTTATTCCGGCCTCCTCAATAGCATATTGCATAGCCTTCATAGCACCATAACCTTCAGGATGTGGAGCTGTCATATGATATGCATCGCCCGACAATCCGCTTCCAACCAGCTCAGCATATATTTTAGCACCACGCTTCACCGCATGTTCATACTCTTCGAGGACTAAAGCACCCCCACCTTCACCAAGGACAAATCCATCTCTGTCCTTATCAAAAGGCCTCGAGGCTGTTTCTGGATCATCATTGCGTGTAGAAATAGCATGCATAGCGTTAAATCCACCAACACCTGCTGGAAAGATAGCCGCTTCTGAGCCTCCACAAACAAACAAATCCGCCTTATCAAGCCGGATAAGATTATAAGCATCGACAATCGCATTTGCAGATGAAGCACAAGCGGATACAGTAGCATAATTAGGACCCCTGAAACCATATTTTATTGAAATATGACCGGCAGCAATATCTGCAATCATTTTTGGAATAAAGAAAGGATTATACCTTGGAATACCACTACCTGTAGCAAAATTACCTGCCTCTGTTTCAAAAGTGTGCACACCGCCAATACCTGATGCCCAAATAACACCGGCCCGATCCTTGTCAATCTTGTCAAGGTCAATACCGGAGTTTTCAACACTCTGCGCGGCAGCAACCATACCAAATTGAGCATAAAGATCATATTTTCTTGCTTCCTTTCTATCAAAATGATCCAAAGGATTAAAGTTTTTGACCTCAAATGCAAATTGCGTTTTGAATTGCGATGCATCAAAACGCGTAATGGGTCCTGCCCCATTTGCCCCTTTTACAAGGCTGTCCCAGTATTCATCAATACTGTTACCTATGGGAGTCAGAGCACCAAGTCCTGTTACTACTACCCGCTTAAGCTCCATATTTACAGAGTATTTTTACTTTGCGTTGTCTTCAATATACTTAATTGCATCACCAACCGTAGCTATTTTTTCAGCCTGGTCATCAGGGATTGCAATGTTGAATTCTTTTTCGAATTCCATAATCAATTCAACTGTATCCAGTGAATCTGCTCCTAAATCATTTGTAAAATTTGCTTCCAGAGTAACTTCATTTTCATCAACTCCAAGCTTATCAATGATTATTGCTTTTACTTTTGTTGCGGTATCAGACATATCTTTTATATTTTTAAGGATTAACGGGTGCAAAGAAAGGAATTTTCTTAAAAATATACAAGTTTTTAATCTCTTAGATGAAAATAAAAATAACCTTTCAAAACACTAATTCACCCAAATGCCGTATAGGACAATGGGTTTAGCATTATTAGCCAAATAAAAAAATATCGAATACTTTTTATTTTGTCTTCGATTTTTATCAGAATATCTTTTTACTTTTGCTTTTATGAAAAACATCGCAATATTTGCTTCGGGAAGTGGCACAAATGCTGAGACGATTATTAAGTATTTTGATAATAACAAAAATATTTCAGTGTCAAGAATTTTTTGCAATAAGGAAAATGCATATGTCCTGACTCGTGCAAAAAATCTGACAATTCCAACATTGGTCTTTAACAAAAAAATATTTTATGACTCGGATATTATTCTCAATCAACTTAAAAATGACAAAACCGATCTTATTGTCCTGGCCGGATTTTTATGGCTTGTACCTGATAATATTTTAAAAAAATATAAAAACAGAATTATAAATATCCATCCTGCCCTCTTAC
The DNA here is from genome assembly GCA_030592565.1 of Chlorobiota bacterium. GTDB lineage: Bacteria > Bacteroidota > Bacteroidia > Bacteroidales > JAADJA01 > JAADJA01. Next base: position 1,473 of record JAUVIX010000009.1, on the reverse strand, counting down.
CAAAATATGGTGGCAAAGGAATGTATGGCTCCAAAGTACACGAGGCAGTTGTCAATGCCAAAGAAAAGGAATCGGGAATTACCATTCATCTTGTGAATGAAGTATATGATGATGGAAAAATTATTTTTCAGGGAAAATGTATCGTGGAACAAAGCGACACCCCCGATTCACTTGCCGCAAAAATACACAAGCTGGAACATAAACACTATCCCCAGGTGATTGAGCAGATTTTGACGGAAGAAAGTCTGGAATAAAGTAAGTCCTCAGTCGGCAGTCCTCAGTCGGCAGTCGGCAATCTGCAGTCCTCAGTAGGCAATCGGCAGCCTGCCTGTGCGCAGTGGTCTGACGAATATCCAAAATCCTTAAATCTTCCTCACGACCATCACACCATCCCGAAACGGTAACAACACATTCTCAACCCTTTTATCATTCTGAACAAAATCATTAAACTCTGTAATCCCGGAAGTTTCTTTATCCATTTTTTGTTCAGGCTTTATCACTTTACCATCCCACAAAGCATTATCGGCAAGAATAAATCCTCCCTTTCTGACTTTTTCAAATATCAGATTGTAATAATTAAGGTAGTTCTCCTTATCAGCATCAATAAAAACGAGATCAAAGCTTTCATCCAGTTGGGGTATAATGTCAATAGCATTTCCGATATGAAGTTTTACTCTATCAGTGAGTCCTGCTTTTTCGACATACTTCATAATAAAATCTTCAAGCTCCGGATTAATTTCAATTGTATGAATTAAACCATTTTCAGAAAGGCCACTCGCCAGGCATAATGCAGAATAGCCGGTATATGTCCCGATTTCCAGAATTCTTTTCGGGCGTATCATCCAGCTAACCATCTCCAGAAATTTTCCCTGCAAATGTCCGGACATCATTCGTGGAAACAGAACTTTAACATGCGTCTCCCGATTTAGCTCCCGAAGCAGTTTTGTCTCAGCAGATGTATGATTAATAATGTAATTTTCAAGCTTCTTATCCATTATCCGAATGCAACTCCTTTAAATAAAAATATTCTGAAAAAGGCTATTAAAACAATAAGCAAAATTATGACAATCAAGCTGATACGATACTCCCTATCAATCTTCATAATCGTTACATTTTGTAGTGATATCGCAATGTACCTGAAAATCATTACAATTAATATTAAAAAAGGTGACATATAAAGCAACAAGAGTTCTGCCGGATTATTGGGAAAATTTATGGCAATCAGAACGAAGATTCCAACTATTACCGGAAAAACAACAGCACTTAAGATATATAACATCCTGATTCTTGGCTCTATTAGTACGCGACTGTGTGAAGACTCCAAAAAAGCTTTAGTCATCATAAAACCAATGATAATTAAAGCAATTACAGAAAGTGTAACAAAAACAATTTCCACAACATCAAACATATTGTTCATAAACAACCATTCAGAGGCATAAATAAACCCGGTACGTGTTACTGCCCCCGAGATAT
>JAUVIX010000047.1 GCA_030592565.1 Chlorobiota bacterium | reverse complement strand
GAAAAACCGGGCTCGCCCCAGCCTTGTGTAGAGCCGATACCACGATGAAGCAGCATAAAAGCACCATCGTTAATTCCATTAATAACATCGGTTGTGTTTCCATTCCAGGTACAATTAACCTCAGCGGGAGTAGCAGGTATATATCCAAGTCCGTTTGGTCCAAAATAATTAACCAGGGCAGCAGTATTTGGTGCTGTTGACCATTCATCGGGGAGAGTGCCATTACAAACATTGATTCTGTTAGTGCTTTTATTCTGGATTACTTCGTAAAAACCAGCCAATGATTCCGTACATATCTGGGCCCAGCCACCTGGATTAAACTGGCAGGATGTTATTGGATTATTGTAATAACTGTTATCAACGGGTGGATTTTTTTCATATTCCAGAAACTTGGTGATCATAGTTTCGAGTTGCGTGGCATTTTCTGCACACATCCGCGCGATAACGATGTCAGGCAGATCGTTTCCGTCAACATCAGCATATATGTTATCCGAAACACAGTAACTATCCCAAATGGGCGAAATAATGCTGTTTGAAGCATCAGATCCATAATCTCCAAGTAGCAGGCACGCCACAGGAGGTATATCCCAGGAGTAGTACGCATTATTAATATAGTTTTCTATTTGGCCGGCAGTATTTCCTCCAACCTCATCAAGCGTAACTACTTTTGATGAGATGCCTTGCAATGTCCTGAAGTTTCGTATTGAGTCTGCCCATTGTTGAAACTGTGATCCATTCGGACAAATGATTAAGTATTCTGCACCCTCATCCTTAAAGCTACCTGCGAAGGTTTTGTGGTAATCAACTTCAGGCAATGACTCATAATTTAAAAATATTTTTTTATAAAACGGATCCCACCATCGACTTCTTAGCCTGTCATCTCCGAATTGACCATTCCCAAACTCAAATTGAATTTCAATCTTCAGATCGCGGTAAACAAGTAATTCTTTAGTAACCGGGTTGTATTGAAAAGGAGTAATACCAAGCATTACAATATCAACTCCTCTTATTTTATCGGATTCAGAAATTATTATTGGTTTTTCAGGATAAAATTTATTTGAGAAAAAAATAGAATTATCTTTTACATATTCCGGAGGCACGCTTTCTGTTTGCAGGAGAATACGAGGATCCGGTGCCAGTTCAATATCTTTATAAATTTCAGTTCTTACTGAAACAATCTGCAAGCTGGCATTTGCTCCTTGTGGAATTGCAATAAACCGGCTCGTTCCGGGCAGGTTTGGAGCACCTTCTTTATTTGGCAGAACACAATCCGGTAGTGTTATCACATCTGTTTGTCTGTCATTGATTACACTTTTAGTTATTGAAAAAGCGTTAACAGAGTAATTAACTTCAACACCTGAAGATGATTGGCTTATTATACTAAAACTATGCTTACCCCAGCTATCCTGGTAAGTAATTTCCTGAGCAAGTGAAAGGTTAATAAAAACAAAAAGGTTTGCGAAAAGTAAAATCACTGTAGTGCTGATATTTATTGCTGTTTTCATGATAATTTTTTTTGTCACTTATTATTGTGATTGTGATTCAAATCGTTCCATACCATACTGAATAATCTATAATTAGACAAATTTAGGCATTTTTTATTTATTGGATAACTATAAACAAATTTTCTTTATCAGCTTTTATCCCGAATGAGGATGGTAAAAGTGAATATTTCGAAAAATATTAAGTTCGGGATTATCCTGCGCACATTCCAACAGCTAAAATCCCGAACAGCTCGGCTGGGAGATCAATGAACTAAAGAAACAAGTTTAAAAATTAACTGTGCAATATAAAAAACTTCTATTTACCGTTCAGCACCTCTTTCTTAAGCCTTTGAATATGACCACGACCAAGAGCTTTCACCTCACACCCAAGTTTGAAATATTCCTTAATCTTATCATCTTCAAGGATACCAAATGCATCAATAATTGCAATTGGTCCGCCTGCCCACTCAACTATATCAGCCGGTTTAAGTTTTTTGTACTCCGAATGCGGCACAGCCAGAATCAAAGCTTCAACACCATTTAGTGCTTTTTTAAGATCCTTTTCAATTCTTAACTCTTTGAGATGATCCTGGTTACGGAAAAAACGCTTCCAGGAGTGCTCTTTGTCTTCGTCTTGTAACTCAAATTCATTCCAGTTATCAACATAAGGGTCATGAACCTTCATTTCAGCTCCCATTTCGGTAAGCTTACGAAGAACGAGTTCACTGCCGCTGTATCGTGTATCACCAACATCCTCACGATAGCTTGCACCACAAATTAGCACATCGGAACCAGCTATGTAGCGTCCCATATTACGAAGTGCATCACGTGTAAGCTCTGCAACATGAAGGCCTCGTGTATCATTAATATCAATAGCTGTAGGAGTGATTTTAAATACATCGTCACCATCTTCAAATCCTAGTATATGACGATAAGCCCAGTAACCTAGTCCTCCGTCTTTAGGCAGACAATATCCTCCGATTCCCGGTCCCGGGAAAATCATATTGCTGTGTGTTGGTCGCTGCTTAATGGCATTCATCACCTTTATCAGGTCAACTCCATTACGCTCAGCAAACAGACTCCACTCATTCATAAAGGCAAGAATAGTAGCACGATATGAATTCTCTACTATTTTTGTTGTTTCTGATTCCATAGGGCGGTCCATAACAGTAAGCGGAAACTTTTCAGTATTCAATACTTCGCGCAGAAATTTTTCCACATAGGTTCTTGCTTCCAGGTTACATCCTGAACAGACTCTCCAAAAATCACGTATTGATGAAACATACTCACGTCCAGGCATCACGCGCTCAAAGCTGTGTGATAACAGGGGTGTCTCTTTTAATCCACGTTTTGCAAAAGCCTTTTTAAGAATTGGCCAGGCTACAAATTCGGTTGTTCCGGGAGCAACTGTAGTTTCAATAAGAACTAGAGCATGAGGAGGTATATTTTCACCGATTGTTTTCATTGAAGCTTCAAGAGCAGCCATATCGGTTTCGCCCGTTTTCATATTTCCAAGTTCTTTCTTTGCATAATCACACTGAACATCCACAACCACAACATCAGCGAGTTTCAAACAGTCGCTATTGTATGTTGCAACAAATGTTTTTGCATCTTTGGTCGTTCTTTCAATAATTTCATCAACTTCAGGGTCTTCAGCCTTAACTGGTGATTCTCCTCTGTTTACCAACGGAATTTTCCAATAGCTCCTGACGCTGGGACGTTGATAGCCAATTACGAACTTGTTGTAGCTGCCATCTCTGTCTTTTGCGTCTGCAACGATTGCTGCCATTACCACACCTACAAACCCCAGACCCATAACAACTACAATCTCTTTGCCTTCGGCTTTTGCCTGCTTTGCCAGTTTTTCAAGGCGTTTGTATTCCGAACCATATTCCTTTTTTTGAGGAATTACAAATTTCTCCCCTGCGGGAGTAACTGATACCAATGCTTGTTTCTCTGCCATAATAATAAAATTTAATTGATATTTGGTTTATCTGATATTTGCATTTAATTTCTCTTCAAAAACTCTCATCATCTTTTTCATTACTTTGTCAATCACTTTATCGGTAAGGGTTTTGTCTTTATCTTGTAAAATAAAACTTACCGCATATGATTTTTTATCCTTTACAATATTCTTCCCTTCATAAACATCAAAAAGATTTACGGATTTTAACAGTTTCCTTTCTGTTTCGTATGCCAGTTTTTCGACATCAGCAAAAGGTATCTTCTTATCAAGTAATAATGCAAGGTCACGTCTTACTTCAGGATACTTTGGAATTCCGACATACTGTATTTTTACTTTTTTAACAAGTTCAAAAACATAATCCCAGTTAAAAGTTGCAAATAAAACATTCTGTTTGATATCGAAATTTTTTAACACTTTTGATGATATTTTCCCAATTTCAAAAACCTGTTTTTTATTGTAGGATATTTCAAGCCCGTAATCGAAATATTCTTTTTTGCTTGCAAGATATTCAAATTTGTAAAAGGGTATTCCGATACGCCTGAGAAGATTTTGTGACATTGTTTTAAGGAAAGTGAAATCTACCTCTTTTTCTGGTGTGTACCAGCTTTCATTATCCTTTTTTCCTGTAACAAAAATGGCAAGATTATTTATTTCATCATATTTTTCAGTTACCTGTCTACCTTTATCTGTATCGGGATTTTTGAAATAGATTTTGCCAAATTCAAATAATTTTTGATCGGCAATTCTTCTGTTTAAATTGTAAGATATTACTTCAAGTCCGCCAAAAAGCAACGACTGTCGCATTACATTCAGGTCACGACTTAAAGGATTTAGGATTTTTACATTTCGATTTTCGTCAAAGTCATTGCATTTTTCATAATAGTCCGCTTTTGTAAGCGAATTATTCATAATCTCGCTAAAGCCGTTATCATTAAGATACGCAGCAATAGTATTTCTAACCTTTTCAGAATCAGGTTTTTTCCGGTGAGATATTGCAGAGTTTTGGTGTACAGGTATCTCAATATTATCATAACCATAAATCCTTAGTATCTCCTCAATAACATCGGCTTCTCTTGTAACATCAATTCTATAGGAGGGGACGGATAATTTCATTCCCTCTTCGGTCTCTTCCAAAATTTCAAACTCCAAAGAAACGAGAATGTTTTTAATTACCTCTTTACCCAGACTTTTACCAATAAGCCTGTCGATATTTTTCCAATAAACATCTACTTTAGTATTTTCAAAAGGTTTTGAATAGACATCTTTAATTTCAGATGAAATTGCTCCGCCTGCTATCTCTTTAATCAGCAGGGCAGCTCTTTTAAGAGCGTAAATTACCATTTCGGGATCAATACCACGCTCAAACCTGAAAGAAGCATCTGTATTGAGATCGTGATGTTTCGATGTTTTACGAATATGTACCGGATCGAACCAGGCACTTTCAAGAAAAATATTTGTCGTTTGGCCGGTAACTCCTGATTTTAATCCACCGAAAACACCTCCAATACACATACCCTCTTCGGTATTGCATATCATCAGGTCATTACCGGTTAATTCTCTTTCTTCTTCGTCAAGTGTTGTAAACTTTGTTCCTTTTGATAGTTTTTTTACAACTACTTTGCTCCCTGTAATTTTGTCTGCATCAAAGGCGTGCAAAGGTTGTCCTGTCTCGTGCAGAACATAATTTGTAATATCAACTATATTATTAATAGGTTTGAGGCCGATTGCATTTAGTCGGTTTTTGAGCCAGTCAGGCGATTCATTAACCTCAATACCCGAAATTGTAACGCCGGTATATCTTGGACATGCTTCCGGGTTTTCAACAATCACATCTATATCCAAATCGTGATTATCAACTTTAAACTTTTCAATTGAAGGAGGATTAATTTCCCTTTCGGATTGTATCTTATTTAGAAAGTCAATATTATCAAGCACAGCCTTTATATCCCTGTCAGTACCTATATGCGAGATAGCATCCGTACGATTAGGAGTAAGACCTATTTCAAAAATGTAATCTTCGGTAATATTAAAAAATCCGGCCGCAGTTGTGCCAGGCTTTGCTTCTTCATCAAGCACCATTATTCCATCATGAGAAGCGCCCAATCCGATTTCATCTTCTGCACAAATCATTCCTTCTGAAACTTCACCACGTAGTTTGGCTTTTTTAATTTCAAAGTAATTATCTCCCTCATACAATTTTGTCCCGACAGTAGCAACTACCACTTTCTGGCCAACTGCAACATTAGGTGCGCCACAAACGATTGGAAGTAGAGTCCCATCACCAATATCAACGGTAGTAACACTTAACTTGTCTGCATTGGGATGTTTTTCGCAGGTAACAACTTTTCCTATTACAATCCCTTCCATTCCACCTTTTACCGATTGCCATTTTTCGAGACCTTCGACCTCAAGTCCGCTATCAGTTAGTAATTTGGAAAGCTTTTCCGGTGAAAGCTCAAAATCGAGATAATCTTTCAGCCAGTTATATGAAATTTTCATTTTTAAAAATTTTGAAACTGCAAATGTAAGATTTATTAACTTATCCTGCTCCAGTCAATTCTGTTTTTATTCAAATAGGCTAACTGTTTACGGAGAACTCTATTTTCTTTATTATTCAGATGAGGATCTTTTTTAAGAAGCTTTATTGCTGTAGTCCTTGCATATTGCAGAATTTTTTCATCCTTTATGAGGTCTGCTATTTTAAGGTCAATAATTCCACTTTGCTGGGTTCCCCTCAAATCCCCGGGTCCCCTTAGCCTCAAGTCGGCTTCGGAGATTATAAATCCGTCGGTTGTACTTACCATCGTTTTTATACGCTGCCACCCATCGTTTGTGAGCTTGTCTTTTGTCATCAAAATACAAAATGACTGGCTACCACCTCGTCCGACTCGTCCGCGTAGCTGATGTAATTGCGACAGCCCGAATCGCTCTGCATTTTCAATTATCATAACCGTTGCATTCGGAATGTCAACACCAACTTCTATAACGGTAGTTGCCACCATTATCTGTGTTTCCCCTTTAACAAATCGTTGCATTTCATAATCCTTTTCTTTACTGCTTAGCTGGCCATGTACCATACTTATTGCATATTTAGGAAGGGGAAATTCACGGCTTATGCTTTCATAGCCATCCATCAAATCTTTAAGGTCGAGTTTTTCAGATTCATTGATTAAGGGATAAACAACATAAATTTGCCTACCCTCTTTTATCTGTTTTTTCATAAACCCAAAAACCTTAAGCCTGTCCTTATCATAAAAGTGAACAGTCTTTATTGGTTTTCTTCCGGGAGGCATTTCATCTATAACCGATACATCAAGGTCACCGTAAAAGGTCATTGCAAGTGTCCTGGGGATAGGTGTTGCCGTCATAACCAGAATATGCGGTGGAATAATGTTTTTTCTCCATAATTTGGCTCTTTGTGCAACTCCGAAACGATGCTGCTCATCAATAACTACGAGCCCGAGGTTTTTAAACTTCACTTTGTCTTCAATAAGGGCATGTGTTCCAACAAGTAATGGTAATTCTCCGTTTAGCAGCTCTTCGTGAATAATTTTACGCTCTGCCGTTTTTGTTGAGCCTGTAAGTAACCTAACGTTAATATTGAGTCCCTGCAAAAATTTTGAGATAGAATTGAAATGCTGAACTGAAAGAATTTCGGTTGGAGCCATCATACAAGCCTGGTAACCGTTATCAACAGCAATTAACATATTCATCAATGCAACCAATGTCTTCCCGCTTCCCACATCTCCCTGCAAAAGCCTGTTCATCTGTTTTCCCAATCCCAAATCCGCACGTATCTCCTTTGTAACTTTCTTTTGTGCTCCGGTAAGCTCAAAAGGCAGGTTTTTATGATAAAAGTCGTTGAAGTAAGTACCAACTACAGAAAAAATATGACCTTTAACTTTTTCGGTGCGAATTATTTTTAATTCAAGAAGTGTTAACTGAATAAAAAATAATTCTTCAAACTTAAGTCTTGCACTGGCTCTTTGAAGTATTTGCTGATTCTTCGGAAAATGAATATTTATTAAAGCATCTTCCCTTGTAATCAATTTTAGGTTGTTGATTATTTCAGGAGTTAATGTTTCGTTTAGATGTCCTTGGATAACAGGCATCAGATTTTTCATTATTTTACTAATGCCTTTACTATCAAGGCCTTTTGATTTTAACTTTTCGGTTGAGAAATAAAAGGGTTGTAATTGTTCACCCAAATCAATTTTAGTTGCGCCAACCTCTTCAATTTCCGGATGTGGGATATTGTATCTGCCATTGAAGTAATTTGGCTTACCAAAAACAATATACTCCTTATCGGATTTAATTTTGTCGACAATCCATTTTATTCCTTTAAACCACACAAGTTCAATATTACCGGTTTCATCCCAAAGTGTGGCAACAAGACGCTGACTCCTACCCTGTCCGACTTTGTGCATATCAATGATTTTACCTTTAATTTGAAAATAGGTAGAATCGTTATTTACCTCGGTAACTTTATAAAATTTGCTTCTGTCAACATATCTGAAAGGAAAATAGTGAAGAAGGTGATTAAATGTAAATATTTTCAGTTCCTTTTTCAGGATATCAGCCCTTACCGGTCCTACACCTTTGAGATATTCAATTGGAGTGTCGAAAATAGTTACAGTCTTCATTCATTTGGAATTAAAAAGCAAAAGTACGAAAAACAGGGCAAAAAAAAACTCCCCGGTCTGGAGAGTTTCTTCTATAACGAATACATTTTAGTAATCCCAAAGTTCGTTCTCGAATTCGGAAATTTCGCCTTTAATTCTCTGGGCCTCCAGAAGAGCATCCATGCCTAAAGCATAATCTGATATGTCTCTGCCATACACATTGTCATCTTTGTAAATATAACTACTAAACAATCGGTTCATAAACAGCTCATCATATGTACGGTTCATTGCACTATTTTGTCTGTTAAAAACAATTGACTTAGCAAAAATAGGTCTTGCTTCAGGGAAATATATCCAAAACAGATTTACAAAACCGATAAAATTTCCGGTTTGTTCGTCATTAAGTGTTTGCACTGGACAAATACCAAGTATTCTGACATCCATAACAGACCTTTGCTTATCAAAAAACCAATCCTCTTTTAGTTTTATTCTATCAACCGTTGAAGGGTCAAAATCCTTTTGGGAAACTTCGTATTTTAAAATGATATCAGGATTATTAGGATCATAAATAGGAATAGTGTCAGTTGATGTAAGTTTATTCTCTATTTCCTGATAGGTCATAGGAATCAGAAACTGGTCATCATTTGTTGCGTCATAGGCGGTAATTGTTCCTTCTCTAAGAGCATCCATAAGGACAGTCATGAAATTTTTCATTCCTTTTTGCCTGGTTTCAGGATAATAGAAGGGTTGGTTCATTTTTTGACGAAGATCAATAATACGCCAGATCCTTTTTCTCCATACCACATCAGCTTCTCTGACAGGGTAATATGAAAGAGGTTTTTTATCCGGCAAGTTTATCTCATCAAAAACACCATCGCGTGGACTATCAAGAATCTGAGCATCTGATGTATATGCCATTCCAAGAAGTAGTCCCAGTAGTACTAAAAAATTAACTTTTGATTTCATACCGATAGTATTTAATTTTATTTAATTTCAACAGTAATAGATTCAATTTTTCTCGGACCTTCCGGACCTTTAACTTTAACATCCCTGAAAATAATTATATCTCCCCTTTTTGCTCCCTTGATTAACTTCTTCATCTTATCTGTGAACATTTGACTAGTTGATTTTTCAGGGTTAACATAACCACCACCAGAAGGCACAATCATAGTGAAAGCGGTTACTTTAAAGGGGTATTCAAAGTCAGTAGATTCGGGTAACCTACACATTAAAAAGGCATTTGCAAGCATTTGGTTTTTTGCAATTTTCCCACTTGTTGTTCCCGGCACCTTAGCAATCGGGTCAGGCAAACGTTTAATTCTGAACTCATGTTCACCCATAAATTTTTTCCCACTAGGATCGTCAGCATAAACTTTAATTATAACTGTATTGGCATTATTTGGAATATTTTTAACAATCCAACCACCTTCAGAACTTCTTGATAGACTTCCGGCGGTAATTGCAGGTTGTAACTGAGCATCTGATTTTCCTGAAGCTGAAATAGCAACAGGGTTATCAACACCGCGATAGAAGACATTCATTTTTATTGGTGAAATTGTAGCAGAAGGTTCGGCAACAATATAATTACTTTTGAATCCATAATATCTTGGGATTCCCATTGGCGTCATTAGCTTAATAAGTCCGGCATATTTTTTTTCACCAATGCTATTAGCCGGAAGCTCAAGTTTTACAACTCCTGCTTCTCCCATATATTTTTTTGCCCTATCGATATCAGCCTCTTTCAGTGTATCAGCACCTTCAAGAATATACACTTCCGGATTTTGAGTGTTGTCAACAGCTGCAACAAGTATCTCGGCTGCATAATCTTCACCCTGAAAAACATATTTACTTTCAGGTATTACTTTAGCAGCAACATCAGAAATTTTAAAATCCTGTGCCGAAATAGAAGAAAAAAGATAATTGATAATATCCGCTTCAACATTGTAAATTTCAGCCTTAAATTTGTTTAACAGTACTACATCGGCTGCCAAAATTGTATGATAGAAATTATGTTGCTCCCAGGTTTGTGCTTGCTTGTCAGCATCACGATAATCACCGTCTGTTATAAGGCCGAGTTTAGCGTCAAAAGTTGGCCTATCCTCCTCTTTAATAAAACTCAAAGCTTTTTGCCTGAAATTGATTATACTATCTTTTAAATCAAAAGCTACTCCCTTTTTTATTTCACCACCAATAAAATAATTGGTTGGTATAGTAAAATTATCCTTTTTATCTACATCAATCAATTTTATAGTATCTGCAACACTTTTGGGGATACCTTCTGTTTTGGCAATAACGGTAGTTTTTATGGTGTCAAGATACTGTATCATACTGTTAGTCAAACTATGCACCTCTTTTGCATTATCCCAGTATTTTCCAACCTTTTCAGGATTTAAGGCATATTGCTCATTAAACTTGGCATATGTTTCATCTATTTTTTGTGAAAAGTTCTCAGTAGTTATCTCCATACTTTCGTTCACCACAAGGAAAGCATCAAGAATCTGTTTCGACACGTTGAGAGCCAAAAGTGCTGTTAGCACCAGATACATCATGGCTATCATTTTTTGCCGGGGGGTTTCCTTATATCCTGCCATTATTTAATTCGATTATTAATTTTTGAGATTTGGGTTTTAGCAAACTAATTATTTTATTTAACATTCATTGCTGAAAGCATATTTCCGTAAACAGTATTTAGCGCAGCAACTTTTTTGGCAAGATTGTCAAGCTCATTATTATACGTAACAGTCTTATCAGCCGATTCATTTAGCTTTTCCAGGAAGCCATCTAATGTCTCCTTCAGTTTTGCTGTTGTTGCAACCTGATCAGAAGTTCCTTTCATTTGATTTTCAAAAATAGCATTCAAAGCTACAAGATTATCCTGATATTTTGCAGTATTATCAATCGAACTATCCATACTTGAAACAAATTGATTTATAGTATCATTTAGCTTACCTGAAGATTCAGCTTGTACTTTTGAATTCTGAAGTTGCATCTCGTAGGTAGCATTAAGTGAAGAAAGATTTTGTGAAATTTTATTTAACTGATTACTATAATCATTTTCTTTCAGACTTGAAAAGTCAAGTGCATCTGCTGATTTTGATAAAACTTCCGCTGATTTTGTATAGTTTTCAGCAAGTACTTTTGCTGAATCGGAAGCAGCTTTTACACTATTGTCAAAATCACTTGTTGCTGATAAGTTACTTTTAAGAGATTCTGACGCCTGAGAATACACATCAGAAAGCCCGTCAGCTGATGTTGAAGCAGCGTTTAATGAGTTTAAATGCTCCTCAGAAGCTGAGATTTCTTTGTTTATTGTTTTAGATTGCTTGTTGTATGTCTCTGAAAGTATTTCAACATTATCTGACGCAGTCTTTACTTTTTCAGTAAATTTGTTTGTCATATCTGCCGCATCTGAAATGTCATTCAGTTTATTTGCACTTTCACTAAGTTTGTTTAATCCTATTCCCAAACTACCAATTAATTCTGGGCCGACTTTAGCATCTGCAAGCATACCATCAAGATCTTCAGTAAGTCCTTTCCTTGAACTAATGTCATCTTCAATATCATCTGATATTCCGTGGTACATTCCTGCAAGTTCAGGATAAACCATACTCCAGTCAGGATCTATATGTGGAGGTTCAAACGCAGAAAAAAAAAATATAATAGCCTCCGTACCGAGACCTGCCATAAGCATATAATCGGCTCCCGGATAATGGTTAATTTTAAATAGGGCTCCAAGAATAACCACAGAAGCTCCAATGCCATACAACTTGGCCATAAAATTCTTAAATCCCTTACTTTTAACTATATTCGCAATTCCCATAACAATTTAATATTGAATTATTATTTATGATTAAAAAATTGGTTTTATTATTACTTCTTATAAATATGTGATGCTTTAGCCGGATTATCATCTTTTTGTCTTCCCAGGAATGGTTGGATACATCTAAACCCAATGTAAGATTTAGCAGTATCCTGAAATTCATAGGTTCTGCTTGAAACCTGAAGGAAGTTACCAATATCTTTCCAGGAACCGCCCCTAATCACTTTTCTTTTCAAAACAGGAGGATCAGCATCTTCAGCATTATACTGATAGTTTGGGTTTAAATCCCAGGTGAAGTTATAGGAAGACTCATCAAAAGCATCTCCTGTCCATTCAGCAACGTTTCCTGCCATATCATATAATCCCCAGTCGTTTGCAGGATAATGGGCTACAATAATTGGTGTCATTCCGCCATCATCAGAATAATTACCTCTCTGCGGTTTAAAGTTTGCAAGGAAACATCCTTTATCATTTCTTGTGTATGGTCCACCCCATGGATAAGGACTGAAATCGTGACCACCTCTGGCTGCCCATTCCCATTCAGCCTCTGTTGGCAAACGATAGTCATGAATGCTTGCCTGTCCTTTTTTACCTGCAAGCCAACTATTTTTTCGTTCGGTTCTCCACACGCTAAATGCCTTTGCCTGTTTCCAGTTTACACCAACAACAGGATAATTGTCGTATGCCGGATGCCAAAAATATTTTTGTGTAAGAGGTTCATTAAATGAATATGAGTAATCATAAATCCAAACTAAAGTATCAGGATATATATTAATTTCTTCTTCTCTAACATAAACAGACCTGTCCTGCAAGCCCTGCGGGCGATTTGCAAGTGAAGCTGTTTTTGGGTCACCTTCCTGCGAATAATCTTTCCTGGCGGCAGCCATTAGGTCAACCCAGTAATACTTGTAATTCAGCTTTCTGGTGTCAATTTCCTTTTTCCTAAAGAATCTTTCATTTTCCGGCAGAAAAAGTTCTTCCAGAACATCTTTCTCTTCTTCGCCATTCCAGTCTATTTTGGTGTTCCAGTTGAGGAAAGGTGGGTCATACATTTCACCTGTTTTTGCATTCTCCTCAATAAGAAAATCTTCATGTAAAACATCCCCAAGAAGTTGTCTTGCCAAAGAGTCTCTAACCCATTCAACAAATTGTCTGTATTCGTTATTAGTAATTTCGGTTTGATCCATGTAGAATGCACTAACCGTCACAGTTTTTGGTTTAAAAATTTTAGTGTATGCAATATCATCCTCACCAACTCCAATTGTAAAACTTCCCATTGGAATATATGCCATTCCATAAGGATCAGGTTGATAAAAAGGTTTTCTGTCTTGCACGCCTGTAAGTTCCCCGTTTCCTGAGCTACCACAGCTTCCTAAAAATAATAAACCGGCCAAATAAAAAAGAATACGTTTCATATCTAATAGTGATGTTTTTTGATCAACTTTAATTACATTACCCAAATTATCCTATGTTTTTACTTTATATTATTAAAATTGTTTCAATTGACTATAAGAACCTTGTATTTTTATAACTCCTTCTGCCTTTGTCCATATCAATTTTAAAGCAGTATCCAACCATAACTTCATGACTTCCGCTGCTTCCCAAATTTGATGAAGGTATTGTATAAGCATACCCGATTTTTATATCCTTTATTGAAAGCCCAACCAATATTGACAAAGGGTTAACAACTCTAATTGTGCTATAGCTAACGCCAGCCCATACTTTATTATTGTATTTAACCAATACAGCAATGTCAATTTGTGTTTTTGCTATATCTGATTTAACCAATATTGAAGGGTCAATTTCCCAGGAAGGATTATTTTGAAATGTAAAAATATAGCCTGCTGAAAAATAATAATGCCGTTTTGTTTTGTAAGCCAGAGTATCGCCAGGTGATGATGATTCAGATAATCTTGTAGATGATAGTCCGACATAAAATTTATTTGGAATAAAATAATGTAACCCAAATCCAAAATCAAGAAGCATATCACTTTCCTGAGCTTTTCCTGCAAGCAAAGGATCATCTGGGTCAAGTGCACCCTCAATTAATTTTGAAAAATCAATTTTGCCGTTAATAAATCCAACCCTAACACCAATTCCGAGGTTTCCCATACCAACGTCCACCCTGTAGGCATAACTTAGAGAAACGCCTATTTCATTCCAAAATCCAAGCTTATCGCTATAAACTGTACCTCCAATACCTCCATGCAATACACTAATCGGTGAATTAATAGAAATACTATATGTTTCCGGTGCTATCTTATCACCATTCTGATCTTTAAACCCGACCCACTGCTGTCTGGCAAGTCCGGTAGCACAAATCCCATTTAAACTCCCGACAAAGGCAGGATTGATTGCAGCATTATGAAACATATTATGTGCATACTGAGCT
>JAUVIX010000107.1 GCA_030592565.1 Chlorobiota bacterium | reverse complement strand
ATTACAACGCCTTTTCTGATAATTGAATATTTTGAAATTTTGTATTTTGTCATTTATTAATAAATTGATAACTCACTGCAAATGTACTTATCACGTTTTGTCACGATTTTTGCTTCCTTAGGGCAAAAAATCCCGCCAAAACTTTTTTTCGTACTTACATTAATACCCCGACCGTTGGTCGGGGCTACCAATATTTCGCCCCTACAGGGCTATTGATATTCATTCTATTCCATATCCTCAGGAGGGATAGCCATATCCGGTGAAATATATTTGAAGTTCCTCTGATCTTTCCATTCACTTTCGTACTTAGCAAGTTTTTCGGTTATAAAATCTTTAAGCTTTATATTCATTTTTTCTATCTTAGCTTCAGGTGTAACAATAGGTTTCTTTTTCTCTATCAATTTTTTAGCACGGTCAAACAATTCTTTTTCATTAACAGTAATGGGATTAAATCCAACATGAGCCTTCCATCCTCCCATTATCACGTCTATAATAATAATATATGTTCCTCCTGCTTTAAGATCGGCCACAAGAAATTCTTTGTTTTCAGAAGATGCCCATAGCAATTGTTCGCCGGGATCACACTCATATCTCATATAGTTTTTTCCTTTGAATACCCCAATATATTTATCCCAGTGGAAATACTCAAATGATACTGCTCCTCCCCAGCCACTAACACGAACAAAATATACAACTGCTTTTCCATCAGCAGGTGGCTGAAAGCCCTGGGCAAAAACAGTAGAAAGCCCTGATACCATTGCAATCAATAGAATGCTTAAAATTTTTGTTTTCATTGTTTTATTATTTAGGTTAGTACTATATTTATTTATGAATGATTCTCTTTCATTTCAAATAAAATTGCAGCATTACTTCCACCGAAACCTGATGCAGTTTTTAAAACCCTGTTAACTTTAGCATATTTAGACTCATCAATAACATTTATCTTTTTCACTGTTCCCTGATTTTCAAAACCGAGAGTTTTAATTAGCAAATCTTTTCTCATTGATTCAAAACAAAATATTGATTCAATTATTCCGGCAGCGCCAAGTGTATGTCCGATATATCCCTTATAACTATTAACCGGAATATCATTTAATCCGGTGCGATCTATGGCTACTGATTCCATATCATCATTATATGGAGTTGCTGTTCCATGCGCAGAAATGTAGTCAATATCCTTGCCTCCATGTAAAACATCTTTAACTACAATAAACAACCCTTCACCTGTTCGTGATGGGCCTGAAATATGGTTGGCATCATTACTTCCAGAACCGGTAACAATTTCAATTAAAGGCTGTTTAGCAATCTTTTTATCGGAAGTTAAAACCACAGTAGCTGCTCCGTCACCCAGTGACAGGCCGATTCTGTCTTTATCAAAGGGTTTACAAACATCTTTACTTAATGACAAAAACGACTGAAATCCGGAAACAATAAACTCCGACAAGAGATCACATCCGGCAACCACAACATTATCATACTTTTTCCATTTTATAAACCTGTCAGCAGCATTTAATGCCAAAACCCCCGAAATACAAGCATTTGAGATAACCAAGGGAGTTTCTGATGTGGTAAAATATTCGCCTATAACCTGTGCCGACTTCCACAAATGAACACGGTCAGGATTAAAGCCCTTCGGATTATTTTTTAACAGATCAATATTCCCTTTGGTTGTAGAAAGAATAATAAGAGTTCCGGGAGATTTTATATCAACCGAAACATCTTTCATTGCCTCGGTTATAGAAATAATAAGCAGTTGTTCAAAAATCGTATAACCATCAACTATTTTTAACTTCTCAGCCTTTTCCTTTAGAATATCTCTATTTATTAGAGAAGCCGGAAACTCCTCAGGATACAGATAGTCATGTTTTCCAACTTTAATACCCGTATTCCCTTTTATGAGATTCCGAAAGTTTTCAGTAGTAGAAAACCCCAGAGAAGTTATGATATTATCACCGGCTATGTATGTATTTCTCATATAATAATAAATGGAAATAATTATCCAAACATAAAATCAAATCTCATAATTAATTCATGCAAGGTAAAAAACAGATGAAACTATTAATATATCGAACAAATTTTAAAGGAATACTATTTATTTAATTGCATCAAGAGGTATAGCCATATCCGGTGAAATATGGGGGAAGTCTTTTTTCTCTTTCCATTCATCTTCATAATGGTTCATAATATTATCGATGAATTCCACCAATTCACTATTCCTTTGTTCTATTTTAGATTCAGAGATGACAACAGGTGCTTCTTCATTTATTAATGCTTGTGCTTTTTCAAAAAGTTCGTGTTCTTCAGTTATCGGTGTTGCTTTAACACCTGCGCTCCACATACCCATTTTACTCGTGACAATGACAATATAGGTGTCCCCCTCCCTAAGGTCGGTAGTAACAAAGTATTTATTTTCCGCAGAAACCCAAAACAAATGTTCCCCTGGGTCACATTCAATTCTCATATAGTTTTTCCCTTTGAAAACTCCAATATATTTATCTTTATGGAAATATTCATAGTTAGCAGTTCTCTTCACAGTAACAAAATAAATAACCGCTTTTCCTTCTGCTGGTGGTTTAAAGCCCTGAGCAAATAAAGACGAACCTAATGTTAACATTCCTATCACGATAATGGATAAAATTTTTAATGTCTTCATTGTTTTAAGTTTTAGTTAATAAAAATATTTAAAATAATGATTCAGAATAAAGAAGTGACAAATATAATAAAAAATATCTTATCTTGTTTTTCTATTAACCCCCTGTTTCTTTTTCCAATCAATATAAAAGTCAGGATTCGTTAGTATCAATTCTCCATTGCTACTTAAAAATACCTGAACACTTCTTCCTGTTGCAACGAGTGAATGATCGTCTTTTTTAAACACTTTATATTCAAAAATTATCTTGGCAGCTTCAGTATTAATAAATTCTGTTTCAACAATTATTTCATCGCCATAAACCAATTGGCTTTTATAATGGCAGCTAATATCAACTACCGGGGTAACTAATTTTTGTTCGAAAAAATCGAGGTAGCCCAAGCCGTACTGCTTTCCAAATGCCTCACGTCCGTCTTCAAAATATTTAATATAATGGCCATGCCAAACAATTCGTAATGAGTCCACTTCACTAAATCGAACTTTGCCGGTTGTACGGTTTATGAGATCGGTTTTCCACTCAAAACTATTTTTTTTATTTCTCTTCATGAGAGCCTTTTTGCAAAGTTATATCTTTTATCCAAATATTAAACTAAAAACACCTTAATCTCACATTCGGCAATTAATTCATTATTCAAATATACTGATCCCTTTACAATTTTTGCATTCATAACTTCGTGTTCAATTGAAACCGAGGTGTTTATAGTGTCATTTATTTTAGGCAAAAAGTGTATCTCAAGATTCTTTATTCCGCCTATCATCCCTTGTGGCACCTTTTCCCCGCTTTTAAACGCAATATACCCTGCTTGAAGAGCAGAAGTTTGTGCTATATTTTCAATAATACCGGCCTCGGTAAAAAACCCGTTTTCAGTTAAAACAATACCATCCGTGATAGTAAATGATGATTCTGCTTTGGTTTCATCAGCATAAAGCAATTTCTCAACCATTACAAACGGAGGGCGTTGAGGGATAAGGTTTTCTATATTTTCCGGATAACTCATTATATCAACTTCAAAGACTATCCTTTTCTAAAATAGACAACTTCCGATTTTAAATTATCTTCACTACCAGGTTTTTGCTTAACAGAACCTTTGAACTTCATATTTATTTGAGTAACATTTACACCCATTGCCAATAAAGTTTTCGCAATAGCTGTAGTTTTCTCTTCACCATATTTCTTATTTTCATCATCATTGTCAAATTGAGAAAAATATACATCAATATCAAGTTTTAAGTCAGGATCATCATTTAGCTGTTTTGCTACTTTAGACAAAATAGAACTACTCATTCCGCTTAATCGGTTTTTATATGCAATATAATCTATATCATAAGTTGTAAAAACTCCAGAATTAATTTGGTCAATTATTGGTTTCTGATTACTTGCAATTAAAAAGTTTTTATAAAAAATTGGCGCAATAGCAAAATAGTCAATGGTAAAACCTGTTGGGTTTATATCTTCCTTATAAGTAACCATTAAACGTTCATTTATAAATATTTGCAAGAAATCCTTATTGTATGAAATCGATAAATGATACCAGTTTGACATACCATTTTCGTCATTAGCTATAACAGGGTAGTAGCCCGACGAATCTTTATATGTAACTACATTCTGATTTATTTTAATTGGTGCAAGATTATTATCCTGTTGCTCATCTTTTGCATAAAAGTAAATTGAAAACGGCTTAGAAAAAGGAACTACCGGCATCATAAAGTCAAACTCAAGAGTAAAATTGTCAGGCAAATAATCTTGTTCAACATTTTCAATCTTTGGTGTTAAAAATCCATCAGCCGAAACAATTATTATTTTTCCCTGGTCTAATCTGTTTACTTGTACTTCACCTTTCGATTTTCCATTAATATACCAACTGGATGGTGCTTTTTCATCCTCTTCAAAATTAAAAGGCTTATCATAGAAAATTACATTTTCTCCGGAAACGAATCTTAAGCGTTGCCACTGTATATCAGTGTATTCAATAAAATTTGTATCAATAAATATTTTTTCATCAGCAAGTTGCTCATCTTCCCAGGCAACCAATTTATCAATGCCATCACTAGTCGACTGCATCCCCTTGTTAGCTGCTTCTGTCGCATGCTTTTCGCCTATTGCTTCTCCTTTTTCCTCATAATGCTTTTTTGTTTTTCGCTCAATACTGCGTTGAATATTTCCAAACTGTGCGAAGCTACTAATTGATAATCCGATTAAAAAAATTGTTATTTTTATTTTCATATATTTTAAAATTAATAAATTAATAATCTCAAATATTTATTTTAATTATTTCCTTGTATATTTATAATCAATCATGAATGTTACATTTTTTTGCAAAAATATTAGAAATCTATTAATAGGTTTTTATTGAGCACAACCTTTGATAATAAAAGCTGTTTTTCATAAAACTATTTCCTTATTCTACACCTGAGTAAAGTATGCCCCAGCCCGATATCGGTAAATTCTTTGTCAAGATACAATCCGGATTTTTCAATCAATTTTTTCATATCATCTGAGTGATACATGCGACTATTACCATTGGCCATACAGGTAAAATATAATGACGTTGCATGCAAACTGTACGTGGATGCTTCAAATTTCTGTCTGTCCCAGAAGGTTTCCAGAATAAACAATTCGGTATTATCGCTCATTGCATCTCTTGCTCGTTGTAAAATTCCAACAATCTCATCCTCAGAGAAACAGTCCAAAAACTGGCTCATCCAAAAAACATCAAATCCTTTTGGAAAAGGTTTGTTATTATTTAAAAAGTTAATCGAAAAAGTATCGATCCGGTTATCAAATCCCCGCTCTTTAATATTTGCTTTTGCATTTTTAAGTTGTCCGGGTAAATCCATAATTGTAACCTTTACATTACTGGAATAGGCTGCACATGCAATTGCAAATTTGCCTGTATTTCCTCCAAGGTCAACAATCTTATCTGGTTTTGATTCAAAAATCACCATTAATAACTCATCAAAAGCAATATCGGAATAGAAATGATCAAACTCGAACCAGCTTTTGCGTGAATCATCAGGTAACTCGGCGAGTGCCTCGTAAATTGTATTCCATTCTCCGTAGGCGTTATGCAATCCTACCGGTTCACCTCTCTTTATCGATTCCTGTAAATAAAAAGCGCCTTTATAATTTATATCATTAACAAAGTTCATATTAACCCTGGCCATTTCATCTCTTTCGACAAAAAATCCTGTCTTTGTCAGCTTGAATCTGCCATCTTCCATATAGACCATCTCAAGGCTTAACCCTGCTTCAAGCAGAACAGTTGCACCATACCTTGAGATATTTACCTCTTCTGCAATTTCTCCTACAGTCATTCCTTCCTTTGATTTCAACAGTAGTTTAAGAATACCAAAATCTCTTAAAGCTTTAGCCGCCTGAAACATAAGAGGTGCAAAGGCTATTTTCTGCGCATCAGTTTTGGCTACAACTGCCGGCTTATCATTATTTCCATAAAAATCAGACATAAAATTTTTGTTTTCCTAAAAGTAACTAATTCTCACAGTCCCAAAAATTGTAAAAATTAAACCACTGGTCAGGGTATTTCAATAAAATTTTTTCTAGATTACCAATATATTCTTCAAGCATCAAATTCACAAGCCTGTTTCTATCGGCAGGGTTTTTAGGTGTCCTGAATTTTTCAGGAGGAGTAGCATAAAAATGATAATGCCTTGATGTTTCTTTCATTGCCGAAACATAGCAAACCGGAACATTATATTTTAATGGTATCAAAAACGGCCCGACAGGGAATTTAGCCTGCTTATTAAAAAACTCTTTCGTAATTGTATTAGACCCAGGCAAAAATCTGTCACCATGAATAGCAACAATCTCTCTGTTTTTTAATGCTTCAGAAATTCTGAACAGATGAGAATAATCGTCATTCCCAATAGTAATAAATTTAACATTTTTGTCTTTATACATTTCCGAAAGAAAATTTGCAATTTTTTCGTGCTCATTTGCAAACATCACAATATTCACTGTTGTATTCAAGCGTTTTAAAAGGTGACCTGCTATTTCCCAACTACCTGCATGAACACCAATTAAAACCCCACCGGTTTTTTCAGCCATTTCTCTCAGGTGTTCTTCTCCGTCAAAATCAAAAGTATAATTTTTGTTTAATCCTGATAGAAAAGCAATTTTATCAATAAGAACCTGGCCAAGCTTATAGAAAGTTCTGCTTATGTACCGAGATGATTTAAAAGAGGAGAACTGCAGTCGTTTGTTAAGAAAATAATATGATGCTTTGACAGCGGTAGGGGAAAAAATCAAAAAGTACAACACTACAAACCTAAGGAAAAAATATGCAGTAGAAATACCAAAATATTTCAATAAGAAAACAAATGATTTATAACCGGCAATTCCACCCCTGGTTTTACCTGTCCATTCTGACATGTTATGGTTTATTAACTCTTTCTATAATAAAGTCATAGAGCTCTCCGACAGTATTAACTTTAACGATTTCAGTTGGTTCAACCTTAAAACCAAACTCCCTCTCTATCAGCACAATTATATCAACCAGATCAAGGCTTTCAAGCTCTAATTCATCCCTAAGCAAAGTATCCACCTTAATCTGCTCGGGTTCAAGCTCAAACTCGTCGATTAAAAAATCGTTAACTATTTGTATGATTTTCTGTTCTTTCATATCATTATTAAATTCTTTTTATCACCAGTGATGAATTGGTACCTCCAAAACCGAAAGAATTCGACAAAAATACATCAATTTTTTTATTTATTGTTTTATCAGCAATATTTAATTTAGCAGAAAATTCATCAGGTGTTTCAAAGTTGATATTTGGAGCAATAAATGAATTATGCATCATCAATAATGAGTAAACAACTTCACTGGCACCGCCCATCCACATTTCATGTCCGGTAATTGATTTTGTAGAGCTTACAAGGGTATTAGAATCACCAAAAACTCTGGAAATTGCCTGAGCCTCCATTTTATCACCAACCGGAGTTGATGTAGCATGTGCATTTATGTAATCAATCTCTTTAGCGTTAATACCTGCTTGTCTTATACTCATTTCCAAAGAGGCTGCAGGACCGTCAACATTGGGAACAGTAATATGGTCACCATTCGAAGAAAAGCCATACCCAATTATTTCTCCCAAAATCGGGGCACCTCTTTTAATTGCCGATTCATAGCTTTCAAGAATAACTGTTGCCGCACCTCCACTCGGTACAAGTCCGTCTCTGCTTACATCAAACGGACGCGATGCTTTATGAGGGTCATCAACTCTTTTTGAAAATGCCATTAACCCGTCAAAGCTACCCATCGACATAGCATTTATCTCCTGCGCACCACCGCAAATAATAGTACTCTGTAACCCACTTTTTATTAAATGGTAACCCAGCCCGATAGAATGAGACCCGCTGGCACAGGCAGCACTAATTGTAAGATTAATTCCTTTGAGCTTTAAAATAACTGCGAGGTTCATTGTTACGGTCGAGTTCATAGATTGAAAAACCGAACCGGAACCTACAAGAGTTGTGTCTTTTTTCTGTCTGATAATATCGGCAGCTTCTACCACAGGAATAGCAGAGCTGTCATTTCCAAAGATTATTCCAGTATTATTTCTTTCAATATATTCCTGATCCAGTTTGGCATTTTTTAATGCTTCGATCGTCGAAATATAAGCATATTCGCCCTGTTCGGCCATACCAATCCTCATCCTTCTTGGTATAACTCCTTTCAGCTTTGGCCTTTCAATAACTCCTGTCAATGGAGAGATAAATCCCAGCTCTTTCCTGTATTCATCAATACCAATTCCTGACTTACCATTATATAAAGAGTCTCTGGCCTCATCAAGATTCAACCCTATCGTTGAATAAATCCCCATTCCTGTAATTACAACTCTTTGCATATTTCTAAGTCTTTAAAAACCTCTTAGCGAGAGTTTTCTTATAGTTTAAAATAGATTTTATAATTTATAAAATGAATAGAATTATTTTCATTTACATAAATTATAAAAGTGAGCAAAAGTATTCATTTTTTTGATTTTACAAAACTTCAATTATATAAGATAAACACAAACTTATGTGTATATCCCTCCATTAACTGAAATCACTTCCCCGGTAATATATGAGGATTTGTCAGAAGAGAGGAACTCAACAACCTCAGCAACCTCTTCAGGTAGTCCAAAACGGTTAAGGGGAATAAACTTTTTCAAAAGACCTTCATCAAGGTTTTCTGTCATCTTTGTCCTGATGTAGCCGGGAGCAACTGCATTAACTGTAACCCGCTTTTTCCCGACCTCCTGGGCCAGAGCTTTCGTGGCAGCAATTACCCCTGCCTTTGCAGCAGAATAATTTGTCTGACCAGGCATTCCTTTTATTCCCGACAGAGACACAATATTGATAATCCGGCCATGTTTGTTCACCAACATATCTTTCAGAAGTAATTTTGTGAGATAGAAAAAGCTGTTCAGGTTAATATTAATTACACTTTCCCATTCCGAATCCTCCATAAAGATCATGAGATTATCTGCGCTTTTTCCTGCATTATTCACCAGAACATCAATATATTCGTCAGGATGATCTTTTTCCCAATTATCAAAGAAGTCATTCATTGACTTTTTATCGCCAATATCAAACCTGACAACCTCGCCGGAGTTTCCAGCTTCCATAATGGCATTTAGAGTTTCCTTTGCTCCTGCTTCATTTTTATTATAATTTACCAGAACATGAAAGCCTACTGATGCAAGCTTTATGCAAATTGCCTGACCAATGCCCCCTGAACCTCCTGTTACTAATGCGTTTTTCATATATGAATATCTTCTTACATTCCTTTGACACAATTACTTTGAATAAAATTCAAAATCTTTTCAATATCTTTATACTTTGGTGAATCCTCAACAAACTTCGGTACAATCTGTCTTAGATCGTCATAAACAGCTTTCGTTTTATCAGCCAGTTTATCAGAAATATTAAGATAATCAATGGCCTGTAGTAATGCTATCAATTCAATTGACATTACCTGAAAGGCATTATTAATAACCCTTTTTGTAATTAAAGCCGAGTTTGTACCCATACTTACAACATCCTGGTTGTCATTATTATTTGGGATGCTGTGAACGTACATAGGAAAAGAGAGGGTCTGGTTTTCAGCCGTTGTTGATGTTGCAGTAAACTGCACACCCTGCATTCCCAGGTTAAGTCCTAATGTTCCAAGATTGACAAAAGGCGGAAGAATTTTATTAAGCTTATCATTCATTAAAAAATTCAATTGTCTTTCGACGATCATAGAAAGCTTAGTAATAGCTATTTTTAATTTATCCGATTCAAAGGAAACATAATCACCATGAAAGTTACCACCGTGGTAAACATTTCCGGTTTTATAGTTAATAACCGGATTATCATGAACAGAATTAGCCTCATTAATGAACACTTCACAGGCATTTTCAATGGTTTCAAAAATAGGTCCCAAAATTTGAGGAACACATCTTATTGAGTAATATTCCTGAACTCTTGTCGAAATTTTCGAATGAAAGCCATTTCCATTATAGAATTCGCTTTCTCTTTTTTTAATGAGCTTGCTTCCTTGTTCGAGCCACCTCATTTTCTCCGAAATATATTGCTGTCCCTTATGTTGTTTAACACTGTTAAGCTCTTCGGAATAGTAATCATCAAATGACTGAACTATCTCATTAATAAACGCTGAAGCAATCATTGACCAATTTAGCAACCGCCTGGCTTTAATAGCATTAATCAAACTTATTCCGGTCATAACTGAAGTACCATTCATTAATGCCAGCCCTTCACGAATGTGTATTTAAATTGGTTTCAGGCCATTCTGTTCAAGTACTTTTTCCGTATCAGTCAGCTTCCCGTGATAAAAAACTTCTCCCTTGCCGATCTGAGTTAAGGCACTATGT
>JAUVIX010000322.1 GCA_030592565.1 Chlorobiota bacterium | reverse complement strand
GAACAATGGGAATGTGGTTGGCCTTGATGGATCAAGCACAATTTCTTTTAGTGTTACTCATTCAAATAATTTATATGCTGTAATATGGCACAGAAACCATTTGGGAGTAATTTCAGCAAATCCTATTGTTGAATCCGGAGGAATTTATTCATACAATTTTTCATCATCTGCAAGCCAGGCTTTTGGTGGGTCAGCTGCACAGGTACAATTATCTTCTTTACCGGTAATATGGGGAATGATGGCAGGGGATGGTAATGGCGACGGTGATGTGTCAATATCCGACATTGATAATGTCTGGCGTGTGCAAGCCGGAACAAATGGTTATCTCGAAGGAGATTTTGATATGGACAATAAAGTTATGAATCAGGATAAGAATGATTTATGGTTTCCAAACAATACTAAGTGGTCATTTATTCCTGAGTAGTTTGGTTTTATATTTTTGGAATTGAATCTCAAAATTCTGATAGCAAAAACAACAGCAAATAATACGTTCTTTTAAGTACCAATACAAATATAACATCTTTGTAAATAGGTCGTTCGTATGGACGGCCTATTTTTGTTTTGGTCATACTTTGTAAAAAAATACTATTTTTGTAGGCTGACTATTGTAAAAATAAAGATGGCATCTGGCCACCCGAAGAACTTGAAGCCGAACGCAAAAGAAGAGAACAGGAAGAATTCTAATATTAATATTGATAATGGATGAAAAAACTACTACTAACAATTTCGCTGATTTTCTCAATTATTTCTTTCGCCGGAACAGTTGAGAAGTCTTACTCTTTTAATAACATTAGCATTTCGGAATACAATATCTCCGGCCAACAATTCCATATTGCTAACTTTAAAAACACATTACTCACCGGAAAAACAGGTGAACCGGCACTCCCCTATTACGCAGTAAAATTACTGTTACCTCCGGGGATGGCAGCCGAATCAATCGAATTTATCGGAACAGATGAAGTGATTGTACCAGGATTCTTCAATATCTATCCGCAACAAACATCACGACCTTTATCAGACAGTAGTAAAACGGCATTCAGAATCAACAAGAATATTTATAATACTGATGCTGCTTATCCCGAAAAAAGCACCGGGACTCTGACAACAGAATATCTGAACGGATATGCAATTGCATTGTCAACATTCACACCGGTAAAATATAATCCTGTAACTGGCGTGCTATCCTATTACTCAAAGGTAGCTATAAAGCTTACAATAAAAAGTTCAGCAGCCTCTGACAATGCTTTGCAAAATCTGAATTCATCGAAACAGATTAAATCAAGGATATTAAAATTCTCACAAAACCCGTCAGTTCTGAAGCAATATCCGGCGGTCAATCCCAAATCTGATAATTACCAGCTACTTATAATTACTCCTTCACAATATGAAAACAGTTTTCAGGATTTGACTGACAGCTATCTCGGAAGAGGCATAAAAACGCAGATAGCAACTACAGAATATATCTACGCTAACATAAATGGTCAGGATAGTCAGGAAAAAATCAGAAATTACATAATAGCCGAATATCAAAATCATTCAGTGGAGTATGTTTTGCTTGGTGGTGATGTTGAATATATTCCATACAGGGGATTTTATTGCTCTGTCCAGTCGAGCAGCGTATATACAGACGACGACATTCCGGCAGACCTCTATTATTCGGCATTAGACGGAACCTGGAATGATGATGGCGATGGCTGGTGGGGAGAGCCGGGGGAAGATGACCTGTTACCTGATATTGCAGTGGCGCGCCTCTCATTTAGCAATTCAACAGAATTATCCAATATGGTTCATAAAACTATTTTCTATCAAAACAGCCCTGTTTTAGGTGAACTGAGAGATCCTTTGCTTGTAGGGGAACACTTGTGGTACAACCCAGAAACATGGGGAGCCGATTATATGAATCTGCTAATTGGAAATCGTTCAGATAACGGATATACTACTATTGGGATACCTACAGATCACAATATTGATTCGCTTTATAAGAAAAATGTGTCGTGGACTAAATACGATTTAATGGCAGAGATCAACAGCGGGAAACAGTTCGTTCATCATGTGGGGCATGCCAACACAAATTATGTTGCACTTATGTATAATTATGATATTACTGATGCCAATTTTTCCGGGGCAAATGGTGTTGACCACAATTACACTCTTATGCAAACCCATGGATGTACTTGCGGTGCATTCGACAATAACGACTGTATTTTGGAAAAGATGGTCAGCATTCATAACTTTGCTGTTGCCGTAATTGGCAACTCACGTTATGGCTGGTTTAACGAAGGACAGACAGAAGGTCCAGCCGAACACCTGCACCGTGAAATGGTTGATGCTCTTTATAATGAGAAAATGAATCACCTCGGAGCTGCTTTTGTAGAATGTAAAATTGAAACAGCACCGTGGGTAACAGCTCCCGGGCAATGGGAAGATGGAGCATTAAGATGGAACTTCTACGATATCAACATCCTTGGTGACCCTGTACTAAGCGTCTGGACTGATGAACCTATTAACAAAGATGTTACTTATGAAAATTCAATACTTGTAGGAACAACCTCAACACTAGTAACAGTTAGTGAAAATAGCTCTCCTCTTGAGAACTTCACATGCGCTATTCTGAAGGACGGTCTTCTTTTCGGCACAGCAAATACAGATAATGCGGGAAACGCCCTGATTACATTTGACCCTGTGTTTTCAGAAGAAGGTACTGCCCAACTTATTGTTTCGGGATATAATTGCCTGCCCGACACTTTTGAAATAGATATAGTTCCCGATATTCATTTTACAATTGATACAAAAGTCTTTCTTGAAGGTGCTTACAACGGCACTAATATGAATGCTGGCTCCAATATTCCCGAAAATCAACCATTCAATCAATCACCGTGGAATTATTCGGGAACAGAAAGTACAACTTCAATTCCTTCAAATGTTGTTGACTGGGTTTTAATTGAGCTAAGGGATACAACCCAGGCTGAATTTGCAACCGATACTACTAAAATAGCCCGTCAGGCCGGATTCTTACTGACCGATGGCTCTGTTGTCAGCATAGACGGAACCTCCCTGCCACAATTTGATGTCGCAATAGCCAATAATCTGTTTATTGTAATATGTCATCGAAACCACCTTGATGTTATATCGGCAACCTCTCCTGTAAAATCGGGAGGAATTTACACATATAGTTTCAAGACCTCTGCATTACAGGCATTGGGCATTGATTCGCAAAAAATGCTTAACACAGACCTTTTCGGATTATACAGTGGTGACAGCAATACAGACGGAGAAATTAACCAGGACGACAAAACTTCTGACTGGGAACAAAACGCAGGCAAATCAGGCTATTTTCCTTCAGACTTCAATCTCGACGGACAATCAGATAATCCGGATAAAAATGAGATTCTATTAATGAACTACGGGAAGGTTAGAGGGGTGCCGGAATAGAGTATTTGGGTTAAACTCATGTACCCTTATAGTTTGAGCTTTGCAATGGTGGCTATATCGGTTTGAACAGTGCCACTTTAGAGATTAGTATCATAATCGTAAACAGACCAAACTAAGCCAATTTAACAAAAGCATATTTTACAACAAAATAGTTATTAAATTTCTCAAAGTCTCCTTATATCGGCTTATATTTGCCTGATTTATAATAAACCGTAGGGTTATTAGATACTGTGTTAAATTCCAAATTATTAAATTACAAAATTAATAAACTTATTAGCAAGTGACAAAAGAAGAATTTAAACAGAGATAATAGACCTACCCATGTAAAATAATTATTTTTGTCGTATGAAAACTAATAAACCTATTTTTTTGTTTGCACTAGTATTTTCAATCTTTATAGCAAACTGTTGTATTTCTCAAAATTCTTCTGCAATTGATAGTTTGAAAATTCTTCTTGAAAAAGCACCAGGTATTGAAAAGGCAAAATTATTAATGGAAATCGGTGATGATTATCTAAATGTCGGGTTTTATCAAAAAGCTGTTACATGTTATAAAGAATCATTGGAAATATCTGTTAAACACAATGATGAAATCCCTAATGCCTATGCTTTACAAAGATTAGGTGAGGTTTATTCTTTAACAGGCGATTATGACAATGCTTTGGATTATCTTTTGAAATCCCTGAAAAT
>JAUVIX010000101.1 GCA_030592565.1 Chlorobiota bacterium | reverse complement strand
TCAATCCCGATATGTATCGGGATCGCCAAAACTGCAATATTTTTTTACTTTTTACCCCCGCCCTAAAGAACGGGGCTATTGAATATCAATTACATACACCTGCTGAGTAGTGTCCTATTTTCAATTCTTACTTAATTAGAAGGCGACGAGCGTCCACGCTTGTCAGTTATCTTTTAAATCACCTTCATTAAAACCTGCAAAGTAAAATTCTATGCCCATCCATCCTTCAAACCTGCAAGATTATCAGCCCACCTGCTTTCTCAAACCTTACAGGTTGCGGCTGTCAGAATGCGGGTGCAAAAGTACTCTTTTTCTGAAAAAAAAGAAACGGGGATGTGTTTTTATATTATCGAAGATTCTATCATGGAGTATCTGTCACACAATCCATCACAAACTCATACAGATCAAAGGCATTGTAAATCGTCCTCGTAAATCGTATTTGTAAATCGTAAATCGTATTCGTAAATCGTAAATCATTTCTCCTCCACCGGCTCCCATTCAGCATACCGGTCTGATACAACGTAGGTTTTTGGCTCGGTTGTCCAGAAGTCATTGCTGTTGTATGTCCACTCCATTGTTTCAGAGCCACCACCACCTTCAGTTGTTATAAGGTAGCGATTAGCAAGATGGCCAATATAGTTGGCCTGATTTCCCGGCCACTCCTGATCACCACCTGACGGGTCAATAGGAACCCAGCCGTAATTTGGCAGGTAAACTTCAACCCAGCGATGGAAAACATCATCAATACAGGCATAATCACCTCTAATGACAACTGACCCGACATATCTTGCAGGCAGTCCGGCAGCACGACACATCGCAATATAAACAAATGAATATTCGGAGCATGAACCATTCCCTCGTTCCAAAACCGTTGGTGCTGTGTTCCATCCGCCAGTCATCTCATAATACATATTGCCGATAAGATAGTTGAAAATACCCCTGAAAATCATATAGGAATTTGTTTCATCCCCAATAGCCTCTTTAACTGCATTCTGAATTACGGGATGATCAAAATTGTATTTTTCATTATTTTCAAGATACTTATCTTTTATCTCTTGAGGAATATCAGCAATAGTTCCCACATCTTCGGGGTAGATAAAATATCTCACCTCACTTATTTTTGCTTTCAAAACCATCTGCCCCTCAGTATTTTCTCCTGCATCCACATTCTCAAAATGGAAATGAGCAGTCTGCTGCCCCCATTTGTCTGTAACAATCTCAGGCGATTTTGGTTTGTATGTTGGAGTCTTAATAATACTTTGATTTGGGCGATCTTTTGGGATAGCAATATGAACATCTGCACTGAGGATTTTACCAGGGCCGAAGTTTGTTATCTGGTCTGTAATTGTAATTTCAGAGGTATGAGAATTAAATGCCCTGAACTTCTGCCCATCACGAATTTTCAATTTAAAAAGTTTGTCGCGTTGGTAGTCAACTACCCAGATTGTTTCACCATCGTAGCACATTCCTCTTGTATATTCTCCAGGTGCTTCTGCAATAATTATTACCATTCCGTTGTCGGGGTCAACCATATAGATTTTATCTTTACTACGGTCTGAAATCCAAAGGTATTTGCCATCAAATGTTATACCCATTGGATTTGAGGAGGGAGAGCGAAATGATTTAATTGTTGTGCCGTCTTCGGGACTGAACTGTATAACCTGGTCCGATGCATCGTCAACGCACCACAGATATTTTCCATCCCATGTCAGACCGCGTGGTGATTTTGATGGCGACTGTATTGTTTTTAAAACTGTCCCATCTTTCGGATCAATCCTGTAAATTACTCCATCATAGTTTTCTGACAAGGGAATACCTCCTTTGATGTCAGCGTTCCATAAAGCTTCACCATCCCAGGCTAGTCCTTCAGGCCAGTAAGCAGGTGCGGGAATGCTACGGACAACCTTTCCCGTTTCAGGATCAATACTGTAAAGTTTGTCGGTTTTGTAATCCGCAAGCCAGATATTTTTTCCGTCAAATGTCAGTCCGGTAGGAAAGTGACCTGGAATGTCAAACGATTTGAGAACCTCTCCTGTGTATGCATATACGAATATCGGCAAAAGAACTGTGATAATTGAAATGAGCTTTTTCATTTTGTGTTTTTTTGTTTTAATATTATTTGAAAGAAGCAGTAAAAATAATAATTAAAGACATATTAAAAATGATAAATTTGCACAATTAGTAAAAAGTCAGAAAAAGTGATATGCTGGAACAGATAAACGAAACAACAGAATTCCTAAAACAAAAAGGAATGCAAAATCCTGAGATAGCCATTATACTGGGGACAGGACTTGGGAAACTTGTAAACCATATTGAAATTGAACAGGAACTGGACTATGAACATATCCCCAACTTCCCGGTCTCAACCGTTGAATTCCACAAAGGTAAACTGATTTATGGTGAAATGTCGGGTAAAAAGATTCTTGCTATGCATGGGCGTTTCCATTATTATGAAGGTTATACGATGCAGGAAATTACTTTTCCTGTACGAGTTATGAAGGCTCTTGGGGTTAAGTATCTGTTAATTTCAAATGCTTGTGGTGCCTTGAATCTTGATTTTAAAAAGGGTGGCCTGATGCTGCTCGATGACCATATTAATTTATTGGGTGACGGTCCATTGATAGGCCCAAATCACAATGGACTTGGACCGCGCTTCCCTGATATGAGTCAGCCTTATTCTGCTTTTTTGAATGAAAAAATGGAGCGAATATCGAGCGAAAATGAAATAACTCTGTACAAAGGTGTCTATGTAGCTGTAGCAGGCCCCAATCTTGAAACCAGGGCTGAATATCGTTTTTTGAGAGGTACAGGTGCTGATGTTGTGGGTATGTCAACTGTGCCGGAAGTTATTGTTGCAAATCATGCCGGACTACCATGTGCTGCTATTTCAGTTATTACAGATGAATGTGATCCGGATAATTTGAAGCCAGTAGATATAGATGACATAATTCAAACTGCTAGTGTTGCTGAAGAGAGTCTTATTAAGTTGTTTAAGATTCTTATTAGGGAGCTATAAGTGGATTTTGCGGTTGATGTAAAGTTACCCGAACACATATTATCTAACTGCTGATTTAACAAAATCTATTCTATTTGGTTTATATCATTTGAAACTATATTATTGCTATGAAAAAATATCTCGAAACTACTAAAGATGTTTATAAAGAAGCAGCTGAAAGTCCGAATGTAGGTCTTTGCTGTACAACAACGCCGATCTGGCAATTACCAGGACTTGAAATACCTGATATTATGCTGGCTATGAATTATGGGTGTGGTAGTACCGTTCACCCACGTGATTTAGTGAATAATCCGACGATTCTATATGTGGGTGTTGGAGGTGGAATGGAATTGCTTCAGTTTGCATACCATAGTCGAAAGAAAGGTGGGGTTATAGGTGTTGATGTTGTTGATGAAATGATTGACGCCTGCAAGATGAATTTTAAAGAGGCTGAAAAATTAAACCCGTGGTTTAAATCGGAATTTGTGGACGTCAGAAGGGGTGATGCTTTAGACCTGCCAATTGAGGATAGCACTGTGGATGTAGCTGCCCAAAATTGTCTTTTTAATATTTTTAAGAGCGACGATCTGAAAAAAGCCCTGAAGGAGATGTACAGGGTGCTTAAACCTCATGGCCGTTTGGTAATGTCCGATCCGGTGTGTGAAGAGATAATCCCGGAGCATCTTAGGGAAGATGAACGATTGCGGGCTTTGTGCCTGAGTGGTTCACTGCCATTGAAAGAGTATATTGATATGCTGGCGGAGGTTGGTTTTGGTACCATTGAAGTGCGCGCAAAACGGCCATATCGGATTCTTGATCCTGATAATTATGATACTGATAAAACCATCTATATTGAAAGTGTTGAAGTTGCAGCAATAAAAGATCCGTTACTTCCTGACGGCCCTTGTATATTTACCGGAAAAACTGCAATTCTTTATGGTAAGCAGGAATATTTTGATGATGGGAATGGTCACTTTCTGCAAAATAATCAGCCTCTTGCAATTTGCGATAAAACAGCAGCCCAGTTAAAGGCTCTTGGAAGAGATGATATTTTTATCTCGGAATCAACATGGTTTTATGATGGAGGGGGATGCTGTTAAATTACTTACCTCACAATCCTCTTGGTTATGAATAAAATACTATTAGCAGTAGTTGCTCTTTTTCTGGGCATAATTACAAATGCTCAGCCTTTTCAAAAAAATGAAGCTGCTTCCAATATCCTAACGAACGTGTCGGAAGGTTGTGCAGTATGGATAGATTATGATCTTGATGGCGATTACGATATTCTTGTAACAGGAGAGTCTCAGAACGGACCGGTAACAAAAATATATAATCAGGATAACGGAGTTTTTACAGATATTTTAACACAACTGCCTGCTCTTAGATGCAGCGATGCAAGTTGGTCGGATTTGGATAATGATAATGATCCTGATCTTTTTATTTCAGGAGTAACTTTCCCGAAAAAGGGAGTAACTCCAGCCTCATATATTTTTAAAAATAATAATGGCGTTTTTGAGCAAATATCTACCGAGATAACAGCCGTTTACTCTGGATCATCCGGTTGGGGCGACCTTGATAACGACGGTGATTACGACCTTGTACTTGTTGGAAATACAGGAGAAGAAGGCATAACAAAAATTTTTCGAAATGATGGTAATGATGAGTTTACCGAAGTTAGTTCTGATTTTGTTGGCATTTATAATGGTGAGGTTGATTTGGGTGATTACGATAATGATATGGATATTGATATCCTGGTTTGTGGCTTTTTTAAGAATGCCCAGGGAGACAGCCTGCGTACTCTTAAAGTTTACCGAAACGACGGAGATTATTCCTTTACCTCTATTTTAGGGCCGCTTGTGGGAATGGGGCAGTGTAATGTTTCGTGGTGGGATTATGACAGCGACGGTGATCTGGATATAATTGCAAACGGCTCGACCGATGCACCGACTTACCTGGTTTATATCTATCAGAATCTTGGCAATGATGTTTTTAGCAATATCGGAATTGAAATTTTCGGGACAGTGAACGGGTCAGTTTCCTATGGTGATTATGATTGTGACGGTGATCAGGATTTTCTTCTCACTGGCTTTTCTTCTTATAATAGTCAGCCGGTGACTGTATTATATCGAAATGTGGCAACCAATCTGTTTAATAAGGATTATTCCGTAGTTTTGCCCGATGTTGAAAACAGCAGTTCCGTATGGTGTGATTATGACAACAACGGTAACCTGGATGTTTTGATTACCGGTTCCGAAACATTGGCCGGTGAAATTGCAACAGTCGTTTATGATAATAAGAACTCTTTAATAAACATACCTCCCTCCGTCCCTGAAAATCTTAATGCAGAAGTGATTGACGGTAATGTTATATTAGGTTGGGATACATCAACTGATGTTGAAACCCCGGCTGCAGGACTAACTTATAGTTTAAGAGTAGGCACAACTCTGGGAGGTTCGCAAATCGTATCTTCAATGACAAGCGAAACCGGGAAAAGAAGCTTAATTGGTCCCGGAAATGTTTTCCACAACACAAGCTGGCAATTAAAAAATTTGCAACCGGGCACATATTATTTTAGTGTTCAGTCTGTTGATAATGGTTTTGAATCATCTTCATTTTCGGAGGAGGCCTCTTTTATAGTATCTTCAACAGGTAGTTTAGAAAATGATATCAAACCAATTCCTTGTGATGTGTTAATTTCGCCTAATCCTGCATCGGATTATGTTGTTATAGAACTCTCTGTCGAAAAAAATGTTGAGCTCAATCTGACTGTTTTTAACCTTGCAGGCAGAGAGTTAAGAATTTTGAAAATGAGGGGTTATATTGATGGGAAAATATCGGCAATATGGGACATGAAAGATAATTTCGGGATAAGTGTTAGTAGTGGAATTTATCCTTTTATTATCGAGTGCTCTGGTAAAAAGATTACTTCTAAGATTGTAGTGAAAAACAGATAAAAAAAGTTATTTGGTTGTTGCTTCATCAGTGATAAATAAGAGCATTATCTCTTTTTCATAAGGCAAATCCAGATTTTTGAAGGTATTTCATCATTTGAGTCAAACAATCCGGCTTTAAGAAAAATAATCTCAAAGAATGGTTCAACAGCTTCAATAATCTCAGATGCTTTATGTTTTGGCGGGCCGGTTTCCAGTCTTCCGTCATCATAACTTCCAATCAGAGATAGCCACATCCCATTTTTATCTAATAAATTATAAACGTTTTTCGCAAAAAGAGCTCTTTCATCCTTTTCCTTAAAACTATGAAAGCAGCCTCTGTCAAAAACAAACCTGAATGGATGTCCCGGAACTTCATCTTGCATAAAGTCGATATTATGTATAGGAACATTGAGCCCATTATCCTTGATTTTTCCTTTTGCAACTACGACAGCTTTTTGGGAAATGTCTATTCCACTTACATTAAATCCTTGCTGTGCAAGCCAGATAACATTATCCCCGGTACCGCAACCAATATCCAATGCTTTTTCCGGGCTGATTGAGTATTCTGAAACAGTGTTTTTTAAATTAAAATCAGGCCTGTTTATTTCCCAGGGTAGATCCCCGGATTCGTATCTTATATTAAAACGTTCGCTCATATTTTTATTCTGCTATTTCAAACCCAAGTATCCTGATCTCTGTCCAGAAGGTGAGGTCTCTGACCTCTGTTCGACGTGGCCTTCCAAGTACATCAGTGCGAATACCAAGCTTAGGCATTATAGTCCGGGAAATAGTAATAGCCTCAGTCTCAATAGGAAATTCGGTGCTATTGTAAAAGATTACAAGGCACTTGATATTCTTGATCGGTTTATTCAGGTTGTTTTGTATTGAAAAATAATAAAAACCAGTGTTAGGGTTTGAGTCAAAGTTAAATGAAATTCCTATAACAGCTTCTCTAAGTAATTGACTCCAATCCGATGAAAGAAGTGATGATTTTGATCGTTTTGTTTTTGCATACGAGACTGTTTTCGGGGGGGGCTTATTTAAAAGCTTTTGAACGTAACCAAAAGGAATAATAAAATTAAAAGGGATTCCCTTTTTATCAGTTGATACTGCAACACCAATCACTTTGCCGTTGTTATCTACAACAGGCCCCCCATTGCCAACCTGCTGAATATTTGCAGTCATCTGAATCAATGAATCCTTTTTTATAGCTCCGGGGATACCTTTGAAGTTAACAACGCCATTAACAATACCAAGATCAGTAACCGCTTCAATACCTTTCGGATTACTGATCGCATACACCAGATCACCTGGTTTCAATACAAGTGAATCGCTAAATGAAACAGGATTTATGTTCAGGTCTTCAACATAAAGAATAGCAAGATCATGTTTTTCATCTTTATTTACCATCCCTGTAATAATATATCTGTTTTTACCGCCATTGCCAACAGCTATTCCAGCGGCAGAGTTTTCTATAACATGGAAGTTTGTTACAATATGGTTTTTATCAACAACAAAACCATTACCCATTGGTAAAGGGTTGTCAAATTTATCGCGCATCAATAATAATACAGTTGATCCCCTTGCAGTTCCGGGAGCTACTGGTTTGATATATTGAGCAAAACTGTCCGCAGCAAAGAGTGTGAAAAACAGTATTATGAATAACTTAATTTTCATAGGATAAAAGTCTGAAAAATAATCTATACTATTCAAAGCACTTTAAATTGTTTTCAACGGTTTTTTTAACAATAAAATGATTCTAACTATTTAGTAATATGTATGTAATGAGCCACTTAGTATAAATAAAGCAATAAAAAACTGTACTTGTAAATATCTTGTATAACGTATCTGAAGTAATTTTGTTAGTTTTACAGAAAAAAATTTTATTATGAAGCGGAAGATATTATTGATTTCAGTATTATCATTGTTTGTGTATCTTATTATTGGGTGCAGTAATGAGGAAGGCTCTCTATTTAAAAAAGTGAGGTACGAAAAGATGGTTGGTGATTGCCAGAATGACATCTGTGTCAATATTGATTTGTTATACTATCAGATGACTGGAGAGACAGATGCTGCAATAAGCTTTAATAAGCTGATGGAAAAGATGGTTTTTGGGAAGATGGCTTATTCAAAAGATTCTGGTATACAGAATAAGGATGAGCTTGTTGCAAATGTTGTTAAAGATTATCAGGATTTTAAAAAGGAATTTCCTGATGCAAGAACAGGAGGTTACGAGCAGATAACGGAATGCAATATAACCTACGAATCTGAGAATCTTATTTCAGTTAAAGTTGCTACTACCCTCTATTCCGGAGGTGCTCACTCGTCTCATATTGAGGAGTTTCTTAATGTTGATCCTGAATCTGGAAAAGAAAAAGATATTATGGATTTTATAACTGATAAAGCGAAGTTTAGTTCCTACGTTGAAAAGCTCCTTCGTAAGAAGCTCAAGATGTCGGATACGGACAAATGGGGAGATTTTACTTTTATGGATAAATTTAACCTGCCCGAAAGTATGGGAATGACTTCCAAAGGGCTTGATCTGATATATAATGAGTATGAACTATTACCATATTCCGAAGGTATTACTATCATAAATATTGGGAAAGATAAACTAAAGGAATTTATGGAATTGCCATAAAGTGGCTTTCATCCAGTAAAACTCCTGCCTCAGGTTGGGGTTGGCACCCGTTACTACTCAGCAAGTGTACGTAATTGAAATTCAATAGCCCCGTGCTTTAGCGCGGGGTAAAAAGTAATAAAAAAGCATTTTACAAGGCTTTATACTACTTCTTATTAATGAGATTTTTATTGCAAAAATGCAGGCTCCTGAATAATTGCAAATATTTTTTATTTATTTGAATAGATATTTTTAAAATATGTAGTTTTGGAAAGTCAATTTTTTTGACAGAAACTAAATTTTTTAAATTCATTTATTTTATAACCCATGAATCAAAATTCAAAATGTATTCCGATTATTTATGAGGGTGAAGCTCCCCTGATCCAGCCGATAGACCTGGAGGGATTTCGCGAACACAACAGGAAAAAATCCAAAGCACTCATTGATAAAACTATGAGTGAAAAAGAGGCCATTGATAAATATTTAAATGATGGCGACTATATCGGTTTTGAACTTTATGGCACTGTCCGCTGCCCTATGACGCTGACTCGTGAAATAGTACGCTCCGGCAAAAAAGATTTTCGTATTGTTGGCCAGGGTGTGCACGAGCTCGACCTGCTGTTTGCCGCTGACCTGGTAAGGGAAATTGATTTTACTTACATAGGTCTGGAAGTTTATGGTATTTCGGCCAATATGCGCCGTAGTGTCGAGTCGGGTGCAGTAACAAAGATCGTCGAGTGGTCGAATGCTGCCCTCACATGGAGGTTTAAAGCGGCAAGTATGGGAATCCCTTTTATTCCCACCCGAAGTATGCTGGGAACAGATACTATTCGAAAATCATCAGCGAAAGTAGTGGAGTGCCCCTTTACAGGAATAAATGTGGCCCTGCTGCCTGCCCTGATTGTGGATGTGGCTTTTATTCATGTTCACCGTGCCGATAAACATGGGAATTGCCAGATCGATGGTATCAGTGGTTTTGCCTTTGAGATGGCAAGAGCCTGCAAAACCCTTATTATCAGTGCTGAGGAAATTGTTGATACAGAAGAGATCAGGGAGCATCCTGACAGAACAATAATTCCCTACTATCTTGTTGATGCGGTGGTACATGCTCCTTATGGCTCATGGCCAGGCGAAATGAGCGGTATGTACGAAAGAGACGAACCTCACTATAAAGATTTTGTTGTTAAGCAAAAGACAAAGGAAAATATGGATTTGTATATGAATGAGTGGATCTATGACCTTCCTGATCATTCTGCACTTATTGAAAAGATTGGAAAAAATCGTTTACAGGAATTAACTATTAAGGAGATTTAATTATGACACAGAAATATTCACCATCAGAGTTATTAATATGTCTTGCTTCACGAGTGATGGAAGACGGAACAACTGCATTTATAGGAACGGGGATACCTATGCTGGCAGCCAGCCTGGCGCAAAGAATGCAAGCCCCAA
Source organism: Chlorobiota bacterium (assembly GCA_030592565.1). Lineage (GTDB taxonomy): Bacteria > Bacteroidota > Bacteroidia > Bacteroidales > JAADJA01 > JAADJA01. Next base: position 783 of record JAUVIX010000101.1, on the reverse strand, counting down.
ACCTTGTCCCCATTTTTGAATTTGGCGGTACAGGTGCCATACTCGAAAAACTACCTCTCGCTGTGGGCGATATGCGCACATATAATAAAGGTATTGCTGCATCCGGCATTTGCGATATTATGGAAACTTCACAAAGGGGTTTTGTGGAATTTGGTTTTTTGGGAGGAGCGCAGATTGACTGTTATGGTAACCTGAACTCTACAGTTATCGGAGACCATAAAAATCCTAAAGTGCGTCTGCCCGGAAGTGGAGGCGGAAACGATGTGGGTTCAAGCTGCTGGCGTACCATTGCCATTATGATTCACGATAAAAGACGGTTTATGGAGAAGATTGACTTCCTTACAACTCCCGGCTTCCTGACAGGCCCGGGTGCACGCGAAGAAGCCGGACTACCTAAAGGAACAGGGCCCTATCGTGTGGTAACCAATCTTTGTATTATGGGTTATGATGAAGTGACAAAGCAGATGAAACTGCTTAGTGTAAATCCGGGAGTAACTGTGGAACAGGTAATTGAGAATACCGGTTTTGACCTTCTGATAGCAAATGAAATAACCCACAACGAGCATCCTACAGATGAAGAACTGAAAATCCTCCGTGAACAGATCGACCCGGATGGGCTGTACAGGTAAGTTTTTTTTGAAAATGTGATATTCGTAGTTATACTAAGCCGACATAGAATTTTGTAACATAAAATGTATATTTTGCACCTACTCTTCTTCAGAATTTATTTCCGTAGCTACGGCTATGCAAAGAAATTCTTCATCAATTAGGCACAAAACCTAT
>JAUVIX010000290.1 GCA_030592565.1 Chlorobiota bacterium | reverse complement strand
AGCGTATGCCCTTTCTCACATCCTGATAATCTGTTGCACAATATAGTTAGAGCAGGGATAAAAAAATCATCACTGTTCAGAAGTGCGGCTCTGAAGCTTGATGATGCCATTTACGACAGGAAGCCGGTAGCTGCTAAAGTACCTGAATGGATAAATGTTGAATGGAAAGAAATGGATTTGGAATAGTGAAATTTTATATTAAAAATAAAATCAAAATACCGATTATGAAAAACAGTTTATTAACAACTCTGATTTTAGGACTACTCCTTTCATCAACAATTTTTGGGCAGAACACAGAAACTCCCGAACAAAAAGCAAATCGAATGCAATGGTTTGCCGATGCCAAACTCGGTATTTTCATACATTGGGGTATATATTCGGTTAATGGGATTGATGAATCATGGTCGTTTTACAATGGCTATATCTCGTATGAAGATTATATGAAACAGCTTGATGGTTTCACGGCAAAAAGTTATAATCCGGATCATTGGGCTGAACTGATTAAAGAGAGCGGTGCAAGATATGCTGTTCTTACATCAAAACATCACGATGGAGTTGCCCTGTGGGATACAAAATACAGCGACCTGAATGTGATGAAGAAAACACCTGCCGGCCGCGACCTCATCTCCCCTTTTGTCAAGGAGCTTCGTAGAAATGATTTGAAAGTGGGATTATACTTTTCGCAACTTGACTGGTCTCATACTGATTACCCCCATTTTACAAAAAAGACAGACAGATATAAAAATGACTCAACCCGATGGGATAGTTTTCTGCAATTCAGACATGATCAGATTATGGAACTATGTAAGAAATTCAAACCCAACCTTTTCTGGTTTGATGGTGACTGGGATTATTCCGCCGAAAAGTGGCAATCAAAAGAGATGAGTGAGGAAATTAAAAAATGTGACCCAAAAGTTATTCTAAACTCAAGAATAAATGGGTATGGCGACTACGGAACTCCGGAACAAGGTGTACCCATAACAAAACCTAATGATAAATACTGGGAACTCTGTATGACAATGAACGACTCGTGGGGATATCAACCAAACGACAATAATTACAAAACCCCAAACCAGGTAATCCGCATTTTTGCAGATGTAATAGGAATGGGCGGAAACCTGCTACTTGACATAGGACCAAAACCTGACGGAACAATTCCCGAAGAACAGATTAACATCTTAGAAGAGCTTGGAGAGTGGACAAAAAAACATAACGATGCAATATTCGGAACTGTTGCAGGGCTGCCCTCTGGCTATTTTAACGGGCCATCAACACTATCGAAAGATTCAACCATGCTTTATCTTTATATGGATTATAAACCCACCGGACCCATAGTTGTAAAAGGTCTGAGGAACAAAGTGAACAGAATCTGGGTTGAGGGTAACGGTACAAAACTTGACTGGGACATAAAAATGAAAGCATATTGGAGTTCAGTACCAGGGCTCCTATATATTAATGTACCCGATGATGTTCTTGATAAAAATGTTACAGTCATAGCTATTCTACTAGATGGGGTTATTGATTTGTACAAAACAGAATAGTTTTTTACCTGAGTCTCTGAACATTACAACTGATTTGCAAAAATAATTCAAAAAAAACTTGACAAAGGCATATCAAATTATGTACATTTGTGATATCATTTTAATATCATTTTAGTATAAATCAAAAAAAATAAAAATGAAACAGGAAAAAAATTTCAAAGGCTCATCAGGATATTTATTGTTATTCCTGGTATTTGTATTGTTAGTTGCATCCATTTTCGCAATAATTTACCTTCCCTCAATAACCCTAAAAATCACGGCAGCAGTGTTGATATTGTTTTCAATAATTGCTATTGGCGGATTTGTAATTGTAAATCCCAACGAATCAAGTGTTCTGGTTCTTTTTGGAGCTTATAAAGGAACCATCAAAACAAATGGATTTTACTGGGTAAATCCCTTTTTTGTAAAAAAGAAAATCTCACTACGTGCCAGAAATCTCGATAGTGAACCCATAAAGGTGAACGACAAAATCGGAAATCCGGTTATGATCGGAGTAGTTCTGGTATGGAAAGTTGATAATACCTTTAAAGCTGCGTTCGATGTGGATGACTATGAACATTTTGTAAATATCCAGAGTGAAGCAGCAGTCAGAAAAATGGCAGGGAATTTCCCTTATGACAACCTGGAAGATGAGGATGCCAAGATAACTCTTCGTGGTGGTGCTGACGAAGTGAATCATATGCTTGAAGGAGAAATCACAGAAAGGCTATCAATAGCTGGTATAGAAGTTATAGAGGCTCGCATTAATTATCTCGCCTATGCCCAGGAAATTGCAGGCGCAATGCTCAAGCGTCAGCAGGCAACGGCAGTTGTTGCAGCGCGGACAAAAATAGTAGAAGGTGCTGTTAGCATGGTAGAGATGGCTCTTGAGGAATTATCAAAGAGAAGCATTATAGAGCTGGATGATGAACGCAAGGCTGCAATGGTAAGCAATCTTATGATTGTTCTCACTTCTGATAAAGATGTGGAACCAGTAATCAACACCGGAACTCTGTATTAAATTACAAAAAGGAAGTTATGAATTTGAACACAACAGAAAAGTTTTTGCTGATTGCCCAACATCCGACAAAAGGAAAATTTATTATTTCTGATACTCATATTAATTATGGAATTGTCGGTGCATTACTAATTGAGATGACGCTCGACAATAAGATTATTATAGAAGAGAATAAATTGATTTTAAAAAGTCACAAAAGCAGCAAAGATCCAATTGTTTCTGAAATCTCAAAAATCATCAAAAATTCAAAAAAGCCAAGAAAGATAAAATATTGGGTTTCCAAACTTGAAAATAAATCAAGGAAATATAAATGGATTTTTTTAAACAAATTAGAAAAAGACAGACTTATACGAATAGAGAAAAAGAAATTCCTTAGACTATTTTCCTACCGGAGGTGTTATCTGATCGAAAGAAAAACTCGTGATGACATGATTAAACAATTGAAAGAGGGTGTTCTTTATAAAAAGGAATTATGCAATGAAAACATTGTTTTATTAGGACTTATCCAGGCGACAGGAATGCACAAAATATTTACATCTGATAGGAGAGAGTTAAAAGCCATTAAGAAAAAACTTAAAGTAATATTGAAAGATGCACCAATTGCAGGAGCAGTTGACAAGACCTTAAAAGAGATGCAAGCTGCTATAATAGGTGCGATGGCAGTATCAATTGCTGCTACCACTGTTGCAACAAGTAATTAATCAACATTTAAAGATGCAATAAAATGAAAAAAACAACACTAATTTTAATTACAATCCTGACAACATTATCAATGTATGGTCAAGATATTACAGGTCAATGGAATGGAGTATTAAGCGTTCAAGGAACGCAACTCAGGCTGGTTTTCAACATAACCCAAACTAACAGTGGTTATAGCTCAACAATGGACAGCCCTGACCAGGGAGCAAAAGGAATTCCTGTAACTTCTACAAGCTATGAAAACTCAATTTTAAAACTTGAAATATCATCTGCAGGTATTCAGTACGAAGGAACTTTGGATAAGGAAAATGTTTTTGTTGGAACCTTTATGCAAGCGGGGCAATCTTTTCCATTGAATTTAACAAGAGAAAAGATTGAGAAAGAAAAAATAAACAGGCCTCAAGAACCAACAAAACCCTATCCGTACTATTCGGAAGATGTTACGTTTGAAAACACAAAAGATAAAATTGTGTTAGCAGGAACATTAACCTTACCTAAAGAAAATGGAAATTTTCCGGCTGTTATTTTGATAAGTGGAAGTGGACCTCAGAACAGAGATGAAGAGTTGTTGGGACATAAACCTTTCCTCGTCTTAGCAGACCATTTAACTAAAAACGGGATTGCAGTATTAAGATTTGATGACCGCGGAACGGCAGAATCTACCGGAGATTTTAAAACTGCAACTTCATTGGATTTTGCCAGAGATGTGGAATTCGCAATAAAATATTTGCAAACAAGAAAAGAGATAAACAAAAATCAAATCGGATTGATCGGGCACAGCGAAGGTGGAATAATTGCACCAATGGTTGCGGCAGAATCCAAAGACATAAAGTTTATTGTCCTATTGGCAGGAACGGGAATAGGTGGCGATAAATTACTATTATTGCAACAAGAGTTAATAGGAAAAGCATCTGAAATTAGTGATGCTGATTTACAAAAAGCTAAAGAAATTAATGAAGGTGCTTTTGATATTGTATTAAAATCTGATAATACCGAATCCTTAGAAACAGAATTAACATACTATATTAAACAAGCGTTAAAAGATTATCCTGAATCTGAAAAACCGACAGGAATGAGTGAAGACGAATATGTAGGTTTGCAGGTAAAGCAATTAACAAGTCCCTGGATGATTTATTTTATTAAATATAAACCTGCACCTACATTAGAAAAAGTCAACTGTCCTGTATTAGCTATCAATGGAGAGAAGGATTTGCAAGTACCTGCAAAAGTGAATTTAGAAGCAATTGGGAACGCTTTAGAAAAAGGTGGAAATAAAAACGTTACCACAAAAGAATTACCGGGCCTAAATCATTTATTTCAAGAATGCGAAACGGGTTCGCCTGACGAATACTCAACAATTGAACAAACATTCTCACCAATAGCATTAGCCGAAATAACAAATTGGATATTGAAACAAGTAAAATAAATACGTTAGCAGAAAAATGAAAAAATGAAATATACAGAAAGACAAATCGGTTGGGTACTTATAGTTCCTATTATTGGAATACTTGCATTAATATTAATTTCCTACATTTATCAGTTGGGAGATAATCCAATTAATTATTCAGGGCTACTGATTTCATCATTAATATTTATAATTAGCTTATT
>JAUVIX010000244.1 GCA_030592565.1 Chlorobiota bacterium | reverse complement strand
TTCCGTTTACATTAAGAGTGCCAGATAGTGTTTGATTTCCATTAATCTGTAGGTTATTACCAAAAGTAACGGCATTACTAACATTCATCGTACCTGCAACATCAAGTAATGATTGCGGATCGTTAATGCCAATTCCCACATTACCATTGTTGTAATAAATTTTATTTCCGCTCTCTTCCCATTTGCTTGTTTCGAACAATCCATTTGCATCATACAGTTGGCCTGTAAATCTAATGCTTCCTGCAACATCAAGAAGATAGCCAGGTGAATCTGTACCTATTCCCACATTACCTTTATTAAAATAGAACCCGTTTGTATTATCCGATTCAAAGGTGAGAGGCTCACCTGTTTTGCCATAAATCATATGATTGTTATCGCCGAATGAAATTTTTCCTGAATAATCGGTGTTTGTCGGCTGAAGCATTATGGCAGCATCTTCATCGTCATCAGCCCTGATATGCAACTTGGCTTGTGGGTCGGTTACGTTGCCTATGCCTATGCTGCCTGTTTTGTCAACTGCATAAGACCTCCTTATAAATAATGTAGGAAGGGTACTTCCCATACCAAAAATAATTGAATTTGAAGTAGTATTCTCTAAAAACTGACTCCCACCAGGTCCGATTCCAAATGTAAATGTATTATCTGCTGACGATTTTACATTTACTCCAAAAGTAAATGAATCTTGATTATTTGATATAGAAGTTGTACCTATTGCTACTGAACGATATCCTAGTGCTTTTGGACCAACACCAATAGCCATCGAATAATCTCCATATGCCTTTGCTTTAAATCCGACGGCAAAAGCAGTATTTCCATTTGCGCCGCATTGATAACCCAATGCAATACTATTTACCATATATGCAGTATCCTGCGTGCCAAATGCAAATGATCTGTTTCCTTGTGCTCTTGACAAATAACCTCCTGCAAGAGTATATTGTCCTGTTGCAACTGTATAAAAACCTAAGGCACTTGAATATGTTCCAGTGGTTGATGTATGAAAACAAGAAGTGCATTCTTCATCATCAATTCCAATAATATTTTGTCCATTACCAATTAATGTAATAGCACCAGTCATAACTAAAATAGATAATAATCGTTTCATAATGTTTTTTTTAAAACTTAATTAGTTTATCAGTTTGAATTACTCTGTTTTTATATGTTATTTTGTAAATATATGTTCCCTTTTCAAGGATAGAAGCATTTAACTCAAAGGTCATATTATTTTCAATTTTCGTTTCCAAAACAGTTATTCCGTTTATTGTAAAAAGTGAAAATTTAAGACCTTTCCTGATAGTTTTAATTATCAGTTTATCAGTAAAAGGATTGGGATAAACCAATACATCCCGATCATTAGGGTCGGGTGTGTCTTCGGCATTGGTAAGGATATCTTCAGGAAAAACTTTTTTTATCCATATGTCCATATCTCCGGATTGATTGTTCTGCCAGTCAGTAAGAAATCCCCCTAAAACACATCCACCATCGGGTGTCGCATTAGTAAGTGAAGCATTATAGCTTATATCTCCTTCAAAATACTTAAGTCCTTTTACCTCAAGTGTACTGTCAAGTAAATAAACAAATGCCTCGGCATAAATCGGATCTGATGGAAGATGATCCAAAGCTCCAAACACCCAAATATTGTTTTTATCGGTAAAATCTATTGCATTAATCCAAGCCGGAATATCACTAGTGTCAGGACGTCCCAGGAAACGTCTTGTAAGAAACTCATGTTCATAGCTCATAATGTCAACCTGAATATCGTTCGTAATTTTATTTTTATTTCCTGATTCATAAGAATCAGATGACATCAGATAAGTACTGTCAGTAAATGGTTTTACGTTGAAGTTATAACAAATAGAATTAAGAGGATCAATAATATCTGATATATTCATATTAAAACAACTATCAATTTCCAAAACTTGCAATACTTCATACGAAAATCCGGTGGCATAAGCAAGTATCCCGTTTGAGTTTTCACGGTTCATAATATCATAAACTCTTGTGGGATTACCAATAGGATAATCGGGAAATTTTGTCATTAATGTGTCGCCTTGTGTATCAAATTTCATTAAAAACAGTCTTTCCAATGAAGAAATACCGTCTATCTTGAATGACCCGGCCAAATATATTGTGCTATCTTCTGTTATAGAAACTTTAAATAAAGGATCCCAATAATTTTGTGGTAATGGGTAATTCTTTCTACACAATATATTTAATTCACTGTCTAATTCCAAAACCATTATTGCATTTGTTTGCTTATTGGTCCATTCTATTTTTCCATAAGCTCCAAATACTAATAAATGATTATTTGTTAATCTAATTACACTTTTAAAAAATACTGTCGAATCATAACCAATGGAATAATGCATTGATGTTGTATCTCCCCAATTATTAATTTTATATATACAAGTTTTACTTCCATATATACTATTAAGTGGTCTTTGAAAACCTGTTAATATGATATTAGAGTCATAATTTATTATGCAAGAAGGAGATGAATGATAATCATCATCAATAATGATTTCATAACCTCCTCCGTTTTGCGGAAATAACATTTCTGAGAACAATAATAACACTATTGTTATCATATATTTGGGCAAATTACTCTCCTGGATCATATACATGTCTTTTTGCATAGTGTATATACTTAATATCGTGAACGCGATGTTCTTTTTGGTTAATCTGGTAATTATGCCCATATAAAGTATCCAAATGCATAAATGTCTTCTCGTATGCTTCAGGCCAGTATTGCTGCGAATTTGGAATTACATCATAAATTGCTTCTGAGGTACTGTAATAATAATTGTTGAGTTCATCATATTCAAGACAATACCAATAATCATCCAAACAGTCGGGATTTTCGGGTGGACAATTATTCTCATTAACGTAGAATAGCAAGAAGTTATAATTATTAGTATTTGTTCCGTTGTAAAATGCTATATGATTTCCATTAATGTGCGTAATTGTGACAGGATTAGAATAAATCACAATGTGTCCTTCATCGTGAATATAGATCGGTCTTCTGGAATTTATAATATCACGCAATGTATCTCCGGCATCATAATATAATGTTGGATCATCACATTTCCCTAAATTATTTCCATAAATCCAGTTGTTCCCTTCTTCAAATGGAGGATAATCCGACCCTGGATCAATGCCCTTTTCTCCGATAATAGTTGTATTCTTTAATAAAATATTTGAATTATCAACACTTTTTACTTCAATAAAAGTAAACTTTTTATCTTTTTCATCAAATGGTGCATCACTCAAAATCATATTCATAGTATCTTCAATTAAACTGTATGCAGTCATAATATCATTAAAGTGAACTAATCCCTCCTGTCCAACGGGCAATAAAACGAGTGATGAGTCAACATAGAATGCGTTATACACATTATCTGGTGCAGACATTTCAAAATTAAATCCCGCATTCAGATACCATAAAGCACTATCAACAGACACCTCCTCCCCACTTTTAAAATCCGGATTTTCTTTTATGTATTTAACTTTGTCAATAAATTTTGTTACTTTTTGAAACACAATCCTGGCTTCATCATTTTTATTAATGTTTGTTTGTTTTAACTCATCCTGCTTATTACAGGAATTAATTGCTAATGCTGCTACGATAATTGCAGCTACAGAAACGATTGATAGAATGGGTTTTCTCATAATTTTAAAATTAAAGATTAATAAAATAAGGTATTATATGTCCGTCATTGCGAGCGAAGCGAAGCAATCTGTTTGCTATGAAAGACTGCCCAAACAATTAACAAATCGCCACATTCCGTATTTATGGAATTCGCGATGACGTTTCCTTTTTGGCAGATTGCTATCGCATTCCTAAGCTTAAGCCTGCCCGAGGATGCGTCGCAATGACGTATTGACAATACAAATTCAAAGAACGAATTTACAGATCGGGGTCTGTATTCTTTTTCTTCAATCTGTGTCCTCCTGAAAAAGGGGTGCAGGAGACTCCACCTGAGTGTGATGTGATTTAGATTACAAACATACAAAATCAAAACAGGTTTGTCAAATATGGATTTTTAGATATGTTAAATGCTGACAACAAAACTAATAAAATGGAGGGGTGAATGACAGTTGATTACATAATTTATATGGAATCATTATAAATTGTGATAAATCAGTTTTCGGTTGCTTTTTCAAGTTAACGGTAACTTTTCTTTATAAATAATCACAAAAAAAGGGATGACAATTGTTTGAAAAAATTAGGTATTTTTGCAAACAGAATTCATAATAACTATCACAATGGAAATATCAGGAAAAATAGTACAAGTATTACCCGAAGTAACAGGCGAAGGAAGGAACGGTACCTGGAAAAAGCAGGATTTTGTAATTGAAACAGAAGATCAGTATCCCAAAAAGGTTTGTATTTCTGTTTGGGGAGATAAGATAGATTTAAAAAGCTTTGCAGAAAATGATGCTGTTACTGTGAGTATAAATATCGAAAGCCGTGAGTATAACGGGCGCTGGTACACTGATGTGAAAGCCTGGCGACTTGTTAAAGCATCGGCCTCGTCCGATCTTCCGGGTCTTGATACGCCTCCCCCTGAGGCTGCACCTCCAGAATTCCTTGATACAGATTCGGATACAGGAGATGATTTGCCATTTTAGTCCTCAACTGAGCTATCTGGTAAGTACAATTCGTTTAATAACTGTGTGATTTCCGGATTGGATTTTGCAGAGATAAATTCCCGGTCGCATATCGCCGACATTAAGTACTATTTTATGTTTTCCCGCAGTTTGTCTGTAAGTGGGCTTAATAGTGGAATATTGCTTCCCCATCAAATCAAGAATTGAAATACAAACTTCAGCAGTTTCTGCCAGTTCGTATTTAACAGTAAACTGAGTTTTAAACGGGTTTGGATAGATTACAATACCGGTGATTGGTTCAGTAGTTTGTAGTTCAGGCAACTCTGTTATCAGAGAGTGAAGAGTTACCGAAAACTCTGAATTCCATGTATTGCCATCATCAGTTATCTCCAGATTAAACTCTGCAATGTGGCCGCTAACAAAAAATTCACCTACATCAAACGAAAAAGCAGCGTTTTTATTTTCTGAAGCTCCCGGATCCAGTGGTGGCCAAGTACTAGTGTTGTTTGTTAAAAATATGTTTGTATCAACAGTTGATAAAATTGCAGTTATGTCGGTTGTGGCTGTATTTCCGAAATTAAACAGTGTGACGTTCAGAAGAATATTTTCTCCGGCATCAGCTTTTCCATCATTGTTGCCGTTAGAGTCGTCAATTTCAAAGGATTGCAGCAGCACATAAGCTCCCTGTGCAGCTTCTACCTGTACAGTCCCGAAAAATGGTTCTTTGTTTTGACCTGTAACAACAATATCTGCCGTTCCGGCTTCCGTGAATGGAGTAAAAATCTCAATCTCGGCAATTCCATTTTCATTTGCCAACGCCGCCCCATGCAAAATACCGTTCATTGATATTGCTGCATAAAGCCATGGTTCGGCAGTAACAGTAAAAGTTTCAGTACCGGGTGATATAGATGGATCATAGGTGACTGAGGGTAAAGGTGGTTCAGGAACATAAATCATCACCGAGGGGTCGCCAAGAAGATTATAAGCCTCCCAATAATATGTTTTCATACTTGAGCCTGACTGCGTAACAGCAAGATTTCCGGCAGCAGTAAATTGCCCCTGTGTTATAAACCACTCATTTGTAGGTTCTCCGTTTGTGTGAAACCAGCTATCAATCAAACCCAGATTATCACTATTATATTGAGGATTTGAAGAAATATCTTTAAATCCCACCATCCACCAATAATCTTCATCCCAGTATGTACTATTTGCTGCCCCAATATAACTTAAGGCTCCCTTATCGGCCACCCTGACAATTTCTTCTCCGAAACAAGACAGATGAAAGGAAGCTGATGAGCAACAATTTCCAACAACGAGAGGATATTTATGTTCGTTTGTAAAATTTGCAATATGCCCGATATTTAATGGTGGACTTGAAAAGCCAAACATGCTGCAATGGCCGGTATAATTTACAAAAGAAACACCATTATTGAATGCCTGAACTATCAGATTAGTATAATTTGTGTCGGGAGAGAAGGGAGGTGTGTAGATATGCGGGAAAATACCGTAATTCTGATTCAAATA
>JAUVIX010000315.1 GCA_030592565.1 Chlorobiota bacterium | reverse complement strand
ACCAGATTCTCAATCAAAGTGAGATGAAGCAATATTATGAGATTGAAAAAATGCCTGGAATCAGGGTTGAAACTCACGATGTTGGTGATAAGTATGCTTTTCTCGATCTGGAAGAGGTCAAAGAAAAACTCCTTGATTTTTCAGACAGTGGCAGAGGCAAAGTTACATTCTTCGTTCCTGGTATTCATTGCGCCTCCTGTATTTGGCTACTCGAAAACCTGAACACCTTGCATCCCGGGATTATTCACTCTTCAGTTAATTTTCCAAAAAAGGAGAATTATATCACATTTAAGGAAGATGAAATTTCGTTACGACAGATTGCCGAGTTACTTGCATCGATCCATTATGTTCCTGAAATAACACTCGACAGTCTTGATAAAGACAAAAGAGGAAAAAGTGATAAAACACTACTTCTGAAAATCGGCATTACCGGTTTTGTGCTGATGAATGTAATGTTCTATAATATTCCAGAGTATCTTCCTGGAGGAGAATTTCTTGGAGAAAAATTTATCGGTTTTTTTGGCTGGATGAGTCTGATAGTCTCAATTCCGGTTGTAGTTTATTGCAGCAACGATTATTTTTTGTCTGCAATAAAAAGCATGAAGCATAAAATTATCAGCATAGACCTCCCAATTGCTCTTGGTATCACGACTCTGTTTCTGCAAAGTGCTTACGACGTAATATCAGGAACCGGAATCGGCTATCTTGATTCGCTTGCCGGGCTGGTCTTTTTCCTGCTAATCGGAAAATGGTATCAGGGTAAAACCTACCAGGCTCTTTCATTTGAAAGGGATTATAAATCATATTTCCCAATTGCTGTTACTAAAATCGAAAACGATAAAGAGAAGGTTATCCTTCTCGAAAAATTAGAAGCGGGCGACCATATACTTGTTCGTAATATGGAACTCATTCCGGCTGATTCTGTTTTGATAAAGGGTGATGCCAATATTGATTACAGTTTTGTTACAGGTGAATCATTGCCTGTATTAAAACGTTTGGGCGAGCCGGTATTTGCAGGTGGCAGGCAGGTTGGGAGTGCAATCGAACTTGAGATAAATAAAAATATTGAGCAGAGCTATCTTACGCAGCTTTGGAATCAGGATAGCACTTCTGACAAATCAGACTCTAAGCTTAATGACCTCGTAAATAATGTCAGTCAGTATTTCACAATAATAATCCTTTCAATAGCAGCAGCAGCTGGCATATTCTGGCTTTTCAATGATCCTTCAGTAGCTCTGTTTGCATTCACCTCGGTTCTTATTGTTGCCTGTCCGTGTGCCCTTGCACTAACGGTTCCTTTTTCCTTTGGCAGCACAATGAGGCAGTTTGGAAGAAAAGGTTTCTACCTAAAAAAGACAGAGGTAATTGAGAAGCTGCATCAAGTGACAACAATCGTATTTGACAAAACCGGAACAATTACTCATAGCAAGGCCATGAAAATCGAATTTATTGGTGATGATTTGGATGAGGAGATGATGTTGATGATAAAGTCTCTGGTACGTCATTCAACTCACCCCCTGAGTGCTGCTTTGTTTCAAAACCTTGAAGGAGAAAATTATTATGAGGTTGAGAATTTTGTTGAGATACCTGCAATGGGAATTTCTGGTGAAATTAACGGAGTAAAAATTAATGTAGGCTCCCGCAAATTTGTCACCGGCAAGGATGATGTTAATGAAAGCTTGAAGACAGAGGTTTATGTATTTTATAAAGATAAAATTCTTGGGCTTTTTCAGATGGAAAACCGCTATCGTGAAGGCTTGCCTGAGGTTATTAAAAGCCTTAAAAGCAAAAATGACCTCCATCTTATTACCGGTGACAATGAATCGGAAAAAGCTAATCTGGAAAAGCTTTTCGGAATGGATACAGTCCTTATGTTTAACCAATCTCCAACAGATAAACTTGAATATATTCAACAATTAAGAAAGCAGGGAAAGCGCGTATTGATGATTGGTGACGGATTGAATGATGCCGGTGCACTTAACGAAAGTGATGTAGGAATTACGATTGCTGATGATATATATCATTTTTCACCGGCGTGCGATGCAATACTTGAGTCGAAGAGGTTTAAAAATTTACATAAATTTATGAAATTCACAAATACTAGTCTTAATATTGTCAAAGTTAGTTTCCTTATCTCTTTTCTTTACAATATTTTCGGAATATACTTTGCAGTTGCCGGATTGCTAACTCCAGTCTTTGCAGCCATTCTAATGCCGATTAGTTCAATTTCAGTTGTAGCTTTTGCTACATTTAATGTTTCATTTTTCTCAGAGCGCACTTTCAGGGAATAGGTCTAGAAGTTTCTTAAAAAACTTTGTTAAATACTTGTAAATTATTTATATTTACCTATTTTTGTAGCTGATTACCTAAATTAGTAATTAAGATGTCTGTAATTTTCTTATTGGTTATCATTGGAGTAGTTGTTGCCGGATTGTTTCTGGCCGCGTTTATTTGGTCAGTCAAATCAGGTCAATATGAAGACAGCTATTCACCTTCCGTAAGAATTTTATTTGATGACCACAAAAAATCTGATGATTCAGAAACCAAATCAACAGAAAAAAAACATAAGAATAAGAATAGTAAAAATTCCAATTACAAATAAAAATAAAGTTTTATGGCACTTGAAAAATTTACTTATGACAACAAAATTACAAAATGCTTTGCAAATGCAACCATTTTGTGGGGAGTCACAGCCTTTATTGTTGGCCTGACAGCCGCCTTCGAATTGCTTTATCCCTCTGTAAACCTGGGATTGCAATATCTGACTTTTGGAAGGTTACGGCCATTACATACTAATGCTGCAATTTTTGCATTTGTGGGTAATGGTATTTTTACAGCAGTTTACTACTCTACTCCACGTCTGTTAAAAACACCTATGTGGAGCCAGACACTCGGAAAGATCAATTTCTGGGGATGGCAGTTGATTTTAGTTCTTGCAACAATTACTCTTCCATTGGGTTTTACAACTTCAAAAGAGTATGCCGAACTAGAATGGCCTATTGATATTCTTATTGCATTAGTATGGGTAGCTTTTGGTGTTAACCTTATCGGAACAATGATTAAGAGACGAACCAAGCACATTTATGTTGCAATTTGGTTTTACATTGCTACATTTGTAACAATTGCGGTACTTCACATTTTCAACTCCTTCGAATTACCTGTTTCTCTGACGAAAAGTTATTCCTTATTCCATGGAGCACAGGACGCAATGGTTCAATGGTGGTATGGTCATAATGCAGTTGCATTTTTCCTTACAACTCCAATGCTTGGATTAATGTACTATTTTGTTCCTAAAGCAGCTAACCGCCCTATATATTCTTATAAATTGTCAATAATTCACTTCTGGACTCTCATATTTTTATATATATGGGCAGGCCCTCACCATCTTTTGTATCAGGCTTTACCAAACTGGGTACAAGCTGTAGGAACTGTGATGTCAATAGCTTTGATAGCTCCTTCCTGGGGAGGTATGATAAACGGGCTGTTAACATTAAGAGGTGCCTGGGATAAAGTAAGGGAGGATCCTGTTTTAAAACTTTTTGTGGTTGGTATTACTGCTTACGGTATGTCAACATTTGAAGGACCTATGCTTTCACTAAAAACCGTAAATGCAATCAGTCACTTTACCGACTGGACAATTGCACACGTTCATATTGGAACGCTTGGCTGGAATGGAATGCTTATTTTCGGTATGCTTTACTGGATGTTTCCAAAATTATACGGAGTTAAATTATACTCCCGCTCATTGGCTAATACACATTTCTGGCTTGCAACTCTCGGAATGCTTTTCTTCGCCATTCCACTCTATTTTGCCGGATTCGCACAAGCTTTAATGTGGAAGCAGTTTACAGTAGAAGGTTATCTTAAGTATCCAAACTTCCTTGAAACCTATGTTCAGATAAGGCCAATGCATGCCCTTAGAGCACTTGGTGGCACGTTGTATCTTACCGGTTCTTTAATAGCTGTTTATAACCTGATTAAAACAGCAAAAGCAGGTAAGTTTATTCGTTTCCAGGATGCTGAAGGCGAACGCGAAGTTGGTAAGAGCACTGATCATAAAGGATGGTTAAATCACCGAAAGATTGAAGGCAAACCGGTTGCTTTTACAGTTTGGGCTCTTATTGTTATATTAATAGGTGGTCTGGTTGAATTTATACCTATGTTTATCGGACCGTTTAATAATCACCCTGAAGTGACTATAAATATTGACCCATACACCCCGCTTGAATTGCAGGGAAGAGACATATACATT
>JAUVIX010000120.1 GCA_030592565.1 Chlorobiota bacterium | reverse complement strand
TAAGAAAAACCCGCCATCAGAAGTATGGATGATATGATATGTTTGTTCGTACCAGGGCCAGTCTTCTCCATAGGTTTTCAACCACTCCATTTCGCCCACAATATTTGTTTTTAGTATAAAAGCGTCATAATCATAATTTACATTGAAAGCTTGTGTTTTTCCTGTTACCAAATATCCACCATCATCAGCTTGTTCAATTCCTAACGCACGTTCAGCCTTTCCATCTTCAAAGTTCAACACTTGTCTCCATTCCTGAACTCCTAAATCGGTTGTTTTTATAAGAAACACATCATAACCTGTTTGGGGGGTGGCCCAGTAACTTCCACAAACAATGTATCCTCCATCTGAAGTTTGAACAATACTATTTGCTGATTCGGAAACATCTTCAAAGCCAATTATACTCGACCATTGTACTTCTCCATTGGCATCGGTTTTTACAAGATAAATATCTGTATTGCTGGAATATGGCGGATCTTGCCCCCGACCCCCGGCCAGGATATATCCACCATCAGCTGTTTCTATCATCCATTTTGCAGATTCATAACGACCGGCTTCCCCATAAGACTTTGTCCAGATTACTTCTCCCCCTCCATCAGTTTTTACCATATAGAAATCTCTATAACCTGTACTTGTTATATATCCACCCAGCATAAATCCTCCATCACCGGTTGGAAATACAGCATAGGCAACCTGGGGCTCACTTTCTCCAATGGATTTTGTCCAAAGGATATCAGGTGCCTGAGCCATTATCATTGAGGTTGGCAGAAAAAGAATAAGTATAATTTTAACAATTTGATTAATATCTGTTTTCATATTTGTAATCTTTTGGTTTTTATAAAATCTATTCAGGAACCTGACACTCTTCATCAAAATTAAGTAGCCAGTTATTATTCTTATCCTGATTATTCACCTGTGTATTCATATTTGCATCAGCGGTATTGTATCCGCTATTTCCAGCCTGACTTGTCCAAATAGCTTTATCGCCTGAATTAATTATCCCATCACCATTATTATCTCCTGCGTACAAACCATAATAGTTGCCACTAAGGTGTTTTTGTGCATCTGTTGCATAAGCCTGTCCTGCTGGTGTTGTAAAATCATACGAATAGACTCCACCACTTTCGGTTAAAGCAGATGCTGACATTATTCCAAGATGATTTCTGTGCCAGATCACAACATACATGCTATGAGATATTGTATTGCTAAAGTTCAGGTAATCAGAGCCGTTTAAACCAACAACCGAACCATTGCTTAGTAAAAATGCAGCTTGTTGGGAGATCATGGTTCCTCCCGTTGCACCTGATGCAGAGGTTGCATCGCGCAATTCAATTAAGAGCCAGTCAACAACCCCTGCCGGTACGGATGTTACCGTTTCGCTTCCTGCATAATTCCAGGGAGCAACATTGTAAGGCTGCGCTGTTGGGATTTCATTTGGGTAAAGACTCGTGTTCATATCTGTTACATTGAAAGGCCCTTCAAGAAAAACTTTTAGGTTAAGTTGAAAACCAGCTGCCGCACAAGCTGCAATAACTTCATCCTCATCATAACAACCATCATCATTATCTTCTATCTCAATGTCACCATTCGGACTGGCGAGGTAATTACAAACACTTTGAACCTCGCATGTTGATAATGAATAATTATAGGTTATTTCCAAATCACTGATTGTTCCGGCATCAATATTATCCAGGCCTGTCAGACTGGTTAGGAGTTCATTATCATAAATAACAAATTCACCACCAATGGAAGTCACATTGCTTAATCCGGCTATACTTATCAGGGCATCGTTATCCTCAATATATAAGTCTTCACCAATGGAGGTTAAATTATTAAGGCCTGACAAATTGGTTAATTCTGGGTTGTAATCAAATTCAAGGTATCCCCCGACAGTGGTCAAGTTGCCAAGTCCTGTTACATTGGTCAGAGCATCGTTGCCGTCAAAATTAAGGTATCCTCCAATAGTCGCCACATTTTCAAGGCCTGATAGATTGGTTAGTGCATCATTACTTCTAATCTCAAAGTCTCCGCCAATGGAGGCCACATTTCCAAGACCTGTTAAGCTTGGGAGGGCAGTATTTTTTCTCAATAAAAGGTTTCCTCCAATATAGCTTACATTGCTAAGACCTGATAAACTGGTCAGGTTGGGATTGCCATTGTTATCACCAATTGTAAGGTGTCCGGCAATACCTGTTATAACATTTAACCCGTTTAAATTTGTGATATTATCTCCTATAATTTGAATATTACCACCTACTTCGGTACAGGTGGTGTAATTGCTTTGAAAATTGTCGATTTGGCTTTGAGTGATTAAATAATAGTTTCCATAAGGCAGACTGGTGATAGTAACCCCACAGGCACTGGCAATCTCTGGTGGATTATTACAGCCGCTTGCATTATTATAAATATTAACACTTCCATTTGGTGAAACCAGAAAATCACAAATACTCTGCGCATTGCAAGTGGTTAATGAAGCATTGTTACTAATATATAAACTACTGATTGATGTGGCATTAAGATTATCCAGTGCTGTAATGTTGGTCAATAACGGATTATTTTGAATCCAAAGGTAGCTTCCAATAGAAATAAGGTTTTCAAAGCCCATTAAATTTGGAAGGGCATTGTTATTTGTAATCTTAAAATATCCACCTATGGAAGTCAGATTGGTCAGGCCTGTTAAACTTGACATAACATTATTGCCTCCTATGTAAATCGCTCCCCCGATTGAAGTTAGATTATTCAGGCCAATTACACTTGTTAAAGCCGGATTCCCGGGATAGGGATAATACATACTGCCGATGCTAAGAGTGCCCCCAATAGAATTCAAACTGTTAAGGCCAACTAAATTTGTTAAGATATTATTGCCATAAATAGTCAGGTGCCCAGGTATTGAAGTTAGATTATTAAGACCAGTTAAACTGGAAAGGGCAGTGTTATTATATATTTCAATGTTTCCACCGATTGAAACATTTTCGAGCCCGCTTAAATCTGGCAGGGCAGGGTTGTTTGAAATACTGAGATTTCCGCCAATAGTTAAATTGCCAGGACCAGTTAAACTTATCAGGTTATTATTACCATAAATTGTAAAATTTACCCCGGTAGAAGTTAAATTTCCCAGTCCTGTTAAGTTTGACAAGGAAGTATTAAGCTGAATTGAAACATACTCAACAACAGAGGCTATATTATCAAGTCCTGATAGATTTGTAATGGATGAGTTACCCCAAATAGTAAGATGTCCATTGACATTGGTCATACCCTCAAGGCCAGATAAAGAGGTCAGTGCATAGTTGTCCTCGATCTTAAGGTGTCCACCAATAGAAGCTAAATTTTCAAGGCCTGATAAGATGGTCAAAGAGTTATTATCTTCAATTGTAAGGAACCCCCCAATAGAAGTTAAATTGCTAAGTCCCATTATACTTGTCAGACTCGCATTGTTCCTGACCCATACATCCCCACCTATGGAAATCAGAACACTTAATCCGTTTAAATTAGAGACACTACTATTCATAATGTAAACATTTCCTCCAATTTCGGAACAGCCGGGATAATTTGTCTGGAAATTATCAACTTGTGCCTGGGTCGAAAACATAATGCCTCCTGGAAGGCAGCCCTGGGAAAAGAGAGTAGCATGAATGAAAAAGGCGAAAACGATTGATAAGGTTGATTTTTTCATGATGAGTTTTTTCTTTGGCGATAAAGATAAGAAAAAACAGAGGATATGTCAAGTTTTTGTATATATTATTGAGAGTAATCACATTTCGACTTCGCTCAATGTGACTCAATATCCATTATATCTTATTATTAATGCGTCGTGTCTAAAAGGGTTTGATTTTGATTTTTAGTGATTTAACCGGGGATTTCTTTGAATTTCCGGATAAAATGCATATCTTTGTGTTTCTATTGCTATAGACAATAGAATAATAATTGATAAAGTCAGGGCAACAGAGAAAACCTAATCCGGAAAGTTTACGAATCAATTTTAATCTTTACTCTCTTTAATCGTCGACAAACAGCCATCCTGAGACCTTTGCAAAACTGGTGATTTTATAAACAATGAATCCAAACTATGAATGATTTCTGCGTTATCGAAAAAAATTAATTCCTCATAACCAATAGGTTACTGCGGATTAAATTTTTCCCTCTGGCCTTGAACTCATCTCACATTTTGAATTTTGCAAAGGTCTCATCCTGTCACTCTCCCGGTTTATCTCAGGATAAAAGGTACAATTGCTGCAATAACACCAGTTGTGACTACTACAATAATAAACAGGTTGTACCTGACATTGTAGTTTCCCATGAGGGTCAAATCGTAATATTTGTCAACTTCCTTGTCTTTGTACATCTGCATCAAACCTTTCAAAAGTTTTTCCCTGGTTTGTTTTCCTTTTATTAATCCAAAAACAACAACCAGGTTTACCATTACAATGAGACAAACAAAAACAAACATTACAATGAGAGAAGCGTTGTCAGTTCGTGAATCTTCCGACATGCCGGAGTTTACAGCCAGGGTAATCAGGTTAAGAAGGATAGCCGTTAGAATAAAGATAATATCGGTGCGGGTGTTTTGCTGTAGCTCCGATGTGATGTGCTTATGAACATGTTCAATCATAATTTTTTGTCCTCCCTGCCCGTTCAGTTTATGCGGGCGTTTTTTATTATTATTTATAATTCTATACTATTTATTAATAAGCAATTTTAGCAAATATACTCATTTTTGTTTTGAAAGTTTAAGTTTTAGTAATTAGAAAAATTTATCTTTATATGATTCTGTTATATTTCCGTCCTCGTCAAATTTGAGAGTGAATTTTTTCTCGTGTAATACACCATCTATAGTTTGATCTTTAGCTGAAGTACATCTCTTTAATTTGCCGCTTTCATAAAACCATATCCCTCCCTTGGTAGAAGATGGTTTGCACCACACACCCTGGATTTCAATATCATCAGCCGGTTGAAAATACTTCAACTGCCCATTGGGGTAAAAACGAATACCACCACCTCCATTCCAGCTACCTTTGTATCCCGTTCCCGAACATTGGTAACCCTGAAAAATAGGATCATATAAACAAAAAACTCTATAGCTACCATCTTTGGAAAACACGACAAGCGTACCTTTTTTTAATTCATTTCCTGCTATAGTAACATCATCACCTAAAATTAGCTCTCTTAAGTTCCAATCTGTTGTAAAAATAGCTCCCTCAATGCTATCGCTTGGAAAGTCATTAATTAGCTGATTTGGTGGCAGTTTGCATGTGTTCACAAACTTTGCTCCGGCTAAAATCATATAATGCCTCTTTAATGAGAACATATCTACATTGAGCCCGATGTAAGTATCTTTTGGAAATATGAATTCGCCAAAAGTATGCCTATCAGCAAGTGTGAAGTTTTTTAACTCCCAATCTTTGTGAAAGCTTATATTGCCGTAACAGGGAACCCCGTTGATGATAGCCTTCTGTTTCAAAAGCCCCTCTATTTGAAGGGTGTCATTCGTTTTCTTGTCAATACTAAAAGTAATTTCGGCAAATTCAATGTGATTGAAAGTGGTGTCAGAATAAGTAAACTTCTTACCTTTTCCATAGCTGGAAGTTGATATTAAAATAACTGCTAAAAGGATTGCGAGATTTCTCATTTTTTTAGTTTTTAATTTATATTGAGATTTTCAAAATATGCATTTCACTATATTTTTAGAACCCTAACTTTCTTTTTTTTACAAACGCCAGAATAAGGACTAATAAAATAAATATCCCGGATGCAATAAAAGCCCACTGATTCACCACCCTCGATTCAACCCTCATTTCATAATCTTGAAAGATAAATTTGTCGCCGTTTACTTTCCAACTCACCTTGTTTCCTGTTACGGATATTGCATTTGTTTCGGTAATAAGACCCGGCATTTCAACTGTTTGAGAGTAACTATCCATAAAGATGCTGTTTAGCAGAATTGACACTTTTTTATCGAGTTCCATAAATATGGGTGGTTCGAGGTTTTTTAATTTATTTACCGATTTGTTGCCTGTCCACTCCTTGTAAAAGTCGATGTAAACATTCATGTTTTCAAAGTATTCATGCAATTTGTGTTCAATGCTATCTCTATAAACCTCCACATTTCCAGGCTTTAGCTGAGGGTCGTTTAGTTTTGTAATCCCGTCTTCCAAAGTGATTATTATTTCGTTTGCTATTGCTTCAACTAACAATTCTTCGAACTTATCTGATACTTGTTTATTCTTTAGTGAATCACTTGGAGTAAGCGGTATTTTATTTCCCGATAAGTAAAGCATTTCTTCGGCTGTCAGTTTGTTTGGGTAATTGAATTTTTCAAAAGGTTTTATAGCTTTATAAGTTTCGCAAAAAGTAAGGTAGGAGTAAAAGAACCCAAAACTTTTATCGACTGTAACATTTCTTTCCAGTTGCTTTCTCCAGCTTGTATCCTGACGGAGTTCACTGTTCAATAAATCACTTGCTTTATAGGTTTTGGTATAGGTAAGAATATAATCCCCCTTATCCGTAGTGTCTTTTACTACTGTTTTGCCCCATGTGCCATCAATCGGGTAAGGCAGATCAGGTTTAAAAACATCAGATGAATCACCGGTGACTTTAATGGTACGGGTGAAAGATCCATCTTTATTAATTTTGGTTGTTACTGTAATATCCCTGCATCCACTGATGATGAGTATAGTAACAAGAAAGAGGTATATGGCATGTTGTGTTTTCATGACTATTTTTGTTTTCATTTAAACTATTTTATTTTGTTGCTATTCATTTTTTATTTTATTTATTACGCTTCTGTCCTTATTTGAAAATTTCAAATTAGTCAATTGATTCTGCAATCGCTTTGCAATTGCTTCATGCGAGAGAATGCCTAAGCCGGCTTTTATGAATAGAGATTTCATGTCATTGTCTCTCAATTCGAAAACCCCGGAAGCCAATTCCGATTGAATAATTTCAATTTTCAGTCTGGGATAGTTACTCAGTATTTCCGCGTAATGATATGAATTGACAGGCACTTCAGGGACTAACGACATTTGCTATTCTAGTTTTATTATTTTCTCCATTGCTACATACTGTTCGTAAGCGAAAACAATCATCAGGCATACCGAAGCCGCTGCAAGAAATCTTTTTGCATTAATAGAAATATAAAATCCTGTACTCTTCTTTTTGGGCTTAATCTCATTTAGTGAATCCAAAATATCATTGGTCAACTTTTTCGGATTATTCAGGACAGCTTGTTTTTGGTTCAGCAATGAAGTAATCTTTTTTACTGACCGGCAATCTTTATAATAAGAATTACAAGCCGGACAATCATTGAGATGCCGCATTAGTTCATCATCAAACTCTCTAGTATCTGTATAAACCTGCTTATAAATTTTTTCTCTTACAATATTACAATTCATATCAACCTCCTTTCGCATGCCAATAATTTCGATAGTTTTTTTCTTACGAACTGCCTGGCGTTGTACAGATTGCTTTTTACAGATGTTTCATGCATATCAAGAATATTTTGCACTTCAACTGAATCAAACCCTTGTATGTCCCTTAATACAAATACCAGTTTTTGTTTTTCTGGAAGCCCGTCAGAAATGAGTGAAATGATATTTCCAATTTCCTGGTTCTCGATCTGCACATCCGGGCCATTTAGATCAAGGTGGCACAACTTCTCCGAAACATTGTCGATATTTATCATGTTTGCCCGTTTGCCTGACCTTAGTTTATCGATTGCGCTATTTATTACTATTTTGTACATCCAGGTTGTGAATTTTAGTTTTGCATTAAAACTGTTTATGTTCTTCCATATCTTGATAAAGCAATCCTGTACAACATCTTTGGCATCTTCTTCATTACAAACCACCCTGAAAGCCACATTAAAAGCATATTGCTGATGTTCCTCAACCAAATGTTTGAAAGCCATTTTATTGCCTGACTTCACTTCTTCGATTATGTTGACAATATCCTGCTGCATGAACAATTGTGTGTGTTAATAATGTTACGATGAATATCAATAAAAGTAAAAAAATCGTAAAGTTTTACTGGTTTACCATTGTTTTAAATATTATCATTAGAATTCAATCTCTTAATGCGGCGATCGCCCCATTCTTCCCGCCTTCCATAACTCTACTCTTACATCCTTCCCCTCCTCACTACTTCCCAAATTTTATCACAAAATTCACAGTTTCTCTGATATTCGTGCCATACCCCCAATCATTATAAATGGTTTCTCTTCAAATGTTTCATCAAAAAAACCCCAACCAAAGCAGGGAAGCCTGTTTATTAAAATGGAGACAGAAAATAGCCCTGCTGATGTGTAACAACATCCGGTGGGCTATAAAGTACTTTACCTGGTTTCCCAAATGCAGGTGAATGAAATGGGTCTAATTTTTCAGCTTTTTTCATCAGCTTTTCAGCAACTTCTTCCTTTCCAGTACGACGATCAATCATAGCCAGTTTACTATATGTCCATGCTTTCATCGGGTTGTTGGGTTCAGGAGTAAAGTTAAGAAATTTATTAAACTGTTCCTCAATCAGGGGTGCAACAGAATCTAATAAAGCAGGATTTTGCATAGCAGTCATTAAATAATACCTGCCCAGGTCAAGGTAAAGATCATTTTTTGATTGATCAAGTTTGATAGCAATATCATAACATTCAGATGCCTGATCAATGTCTTCCTGAAACATATAAACCCTCCCCAGCGCCTGGTGTGCGTTTGCATTTTCGGGAACCTTTTCTACTATTTCTTTCCAGAACTTTTCATAATCTGCATCTTCCGGCATAAGAATTTCCCTTGCTTTAGCACCGGAGATTAAGTCCTCCGCTTCGAGTTCCTTTGCATATTTTTCAGCTTTTTCAGAATTGCCTCCCATTTCAGCAGGCAACCCACCAAAAAACTCAACAAGCGTTATCTTATTCTCGTAATATGTTGGGTCAAGTTTAAAGACAGATTTGTAAGTTTGCTCTAGTTTATCAAGATATTCTCCAGCTTTTTCGTTTCCTGTTTGTAAAGCAACATAAAACATAAGTGTTTCGATACTACCCTTGTATGAAAGATAATAAGCATTTTTAGGATCATATTTTATGGCCTGATTGATCGTCCTGAGTGCCTCTTCCAATGTTGCATTCATTTCCCGGGGATTCTTCTGCCCAAGATGTTGTGTTGTCCGGCAAAGCTCAAACCAGGTAAGAGCATTTGTAGAATCTGCTGACAATAGCTGATCGAGGATAACTTTTGCCGAATCTGCCTGGCCATTCATTCTTAATTCATAAGCTTCATTAACTTTCTGAGCATTGATGTTAACTGTGAAAGCACACGCAAATACAGTTAAAACTAAGATTGCTTTTTTCATAATAGAAATTTTTTAAAGGTTTATAATTCAATTGTTTATCTTTTTGTAATCGACTGATATTCACTATTTTTATTTTGTCATGATTTTCAGCTACGCCATCGAACTCCGATAGCTATCGGAGCGCCAAAACGGATTCTCTTTTTTTATTATTCCCCGCCCTAAAGGACGGGGCTATTAATATTTTACCCCTTCGGGGTTCATAATCATACTCTTGCCCGCTCGAATGAGTTCATCTTAGTTTAATTAAGTTGTTTTTGATTGTGCTTTTTTTTCAAATAACCACTCACAATAAAAAGAACACCCACAATAACGAATGGAATATTAATGATCAGTATGATAATGTGGCTAATACAAATTGAGTCGTTCTTTTTATAATTATGCATAAAAAGAATCGGGCTTAGTCCAT
>JAUVIX010000278.1 GCA_030592565.1 Chlorobiota bacterium | reverse complement strand
TTATCGGCTTTTGCCGTTGGCGATACCGAATCTCCAATGGCAATTTTCCTCGATTTGATTGTGGATGTTACGGCTTTATTGCAAGGCCCGTTTGATGGCAGTGAAATGCAATCACTTCTGAATATTGATGGAAACATTCCTTCTAACCAACCCTATAACACTGCTCCATGGAATTATTCAGGTAACGAAAGTGTTGTTTCCATTCCCACTAATAGTGTTGTGGATTGGGTCTTGGTGGAATTGCGTGATGCCCCCGATGCAGCATCTGCTTTGCCAGGTACTGTTGTTGAACGTCAGGCTGGGTTTGTATTGAAAAACGGGACTATTGTTGGCGTGGACGGGTCAAGTCCATTAGCTTGTGTTACGACCTCCATTATCAATGATCTGTTTGTGGTTGTTTATCATCGGAACCATCTTGCTGTGATGTCAGCCAATGCTTTAACACAAACGGCAGGTGTTTACACCTATAATTTTACTACAGGAGGAAACCAGGCTTATGAAAATGGTGCGGAAGGACAAAAAGAGATAGCATCAGGAATTTGGGGAATGTATGGTGGCGATACCAACGGGGACGGAGATATTGGTGTTACTGATAAAACGATCTGGGGAACTCAGTCCGGAACCTCAGGATATATTTCTGCCGATTTGAATATGGACGGACAGGCAAATAATCCTGATAAAAATGAGCTGATCGTTCCAAATAATAATCTGCACTCACAAGTGCCTGAATGATAGTCTTCCGGCCGCTCTACGGATAAATGCCTCAGGGTTGTGGCCTAATGAATAAAGTACATAAAAATGGTAATAACTACTATCATAGATAATAAACTGTACATATAGTTTGACAAGCTGGTCAAGAAAGGGATGATAAGTATTTCGGACGATAAAGGCCGGAAACAATCGGTTACTGTCAGAAATTCAAATTTTGAAGTAGTGGTTTTAAATTCCGAATCGGGAAAAATCTTCATTACAATTGAAACGGGTGAAAAACCCATAAGAAAAACAATAAATTTAACTAACAAGTAATTCCCGGCTATATTGCAAGCTGAACAAATCATCGGATAACTCTTTGCCGCTATTTATTCCGAAAGAAAGATGTTGTGTTATGTCTGTGATTTTTAGTCATCCGATGAATAGTGTGCACACAAAATGAAACGCGTTTCACTTAAATACTATATGACAAGCGTCCACCTTATCATTCACTTGTCTTTGTAATACATCAAATATCTTCAACCCTCTCACTGTATATCACCCCTCTTTCCTTTAATCCTTCTAACATAAACTTAACACATTCAGGACAGTTGCCAATAAATTCGGGGGCGGAAACTCCTTTGCGGGTATAAAGCCCGATGGCTATCATACGTAATGCCATAGTTGCAGAGTATCCTGTTGTCCTGGCCATTGAGTGGACTTTTGTCTCCTTGTCGTATGTGTCTATAAGGTCGTATGTATATCTTTTTTGCTTTCCGCTTTTTTCCCCTTCCACAATGATTTTCATTATTGTAATGTCTTCTTCTCCCTCTTTAAGTTTCCATTTCGGGAAAAGGAGTTTTGCAGTAAAGTCAATGGGCTTAATCTTAACTCCATTCACTTCTATCTCTTCCTGATCAAAGAATCCTGTGTCTCTTAAAATTTTCATGATCTCAATATGTCCCGGATAACGAAGGGTCTTTTCAATCATGTCAGGAGCATCAATGGTTTTTATGAGGCTGCGGAGTCCATCGCTGTTAAAGGCTTCAAGGGTTCCCATTCCTTCAAAATTCAGTAGTTCAGGCTCTGAAAGGGCAGTTTTTATAACCTCTTTTCCATTTTCGACAATCCTTGCCGGACGGGTATATTCCTCAATAACATCAACAGGCGAAAAGACTGCTTTATATTCATAAGGCCACTCCCTGATTTTTGGCAGTCCGCCAACATAAATTACTACTTTTTCTGTTTTGTCCAGCAGATGATGGGCATATCCTGTTAACAGATTGCTCATTCCGGGGGCAACGCCCATATCGGAGATTACTGTGACATTTTTTTCTTTAGCCAACTCATCAAGATCGAAAAGATTCTCTGGAAAGAAGGCAATATCCACGACATCTGTTTCTGCTTCAATTATGGCTTTCAGTGTTTTAAATCCCATAAAGCCAGGAACGGCATTCACCGCAAAATCAAAATCTTCAACAAGTTCCTTAACATCTTCAGGATTTGAAAGATCGATTGTGATTGTGTTAAGCTGATGATTTGATGACAGGTTTTTTAATGCTTTGTCACTAATATCAGCAACAGTTACATCGAAGTTTGTATCTTTTGAAAGGTCGGCAGCCATAGGTCCACCGACAAGGCCACATCCGAGGACTATTATGTTCTGTTTGTTCATCTTTTTGTTTTTATGATTGCTTGCGAAGATACATTTTTTTGATGTTGACGAGATAGATTTCAGAGATATCTTTTGTCTATACTTTGTATAGGATAGAAACACTATATTGTATGTGTTTTGCTACTCATAAGGAGACTTTTTTGTTACAGAATTTGGCTAAAGCCTTTGTTACCTCAATTATTTTTCCCAACCACATAAATGTGGTGGCTATTTATCGTTTATAAATTTGCATTGAAAAGATTAATAGGAGCGGCATTTATGCCGCTTATTGAAAATATTTCAGTGCCATGGGCTTTAGCCCAAGTCTTTTCAGTAAAAACAAACTTGTTCTCTAATCCTTGATAGCAATACTTTTGAATTTGAGTAAAAGTAGTTTTTATTACTTGATAGAATAAACCCAGCAAAATCTTATTCCTCTTTTTCTATTCCACTTAAAAATTATAAGCCAATCTTTCATACTTTTGTCCTTCTGTAAAACTATTAAAATTCAATAAATGAAAAATGCAAAAACCCCCGGAATCCAAAAAATGAAAATTAGTTCTTTAGTTATTTTGGTAACTATCATTACTTCACTCTCAGCATTTGCTCAGCAAAAGAATAATGTTTACTGGTCGGAAGATTTTTCAGAAGGTAAACTTCCTGATGGGTGGGTAATCAGGAGTGTGGGTGACAGTACGGTTTTGTGGGAATGTACGGACCAGCCTTTTCAGGGTGCTCATCAATACAGAAAGCAGGCGCCTCCTATTGCTTCAGAAAGCAGGGGGCACTTTATGCTGTTTAGCCCGGGTGTTGCAGTTGATACCAATATAAACAAGTGGCGAAATAAAGGAGTTTACCCTGACGGCTATTTTATGACAAGTGCTATTGACTGTTCAGGATTGAAATCGGCTCTTTTGAGGTTTCAGCAAAAATTTTGTTACAACCAATGGGGACATTCAGGAGGTTCAGGATTGTATGTTGAGGTGAGTAATGACGGCGAAAACTGGACTGAATACAGAGTGAATAAAGGAGTGAAAGGCCGGAAAGACAGCCCTAACCCGATGGATATTGAGCTTAATGTTTCAGATGTGGTTGCCGGCCAGCCAACTGTATATATCCGGTTTTTCTGGAAAGGATTCTTTGCCTGGTACTGGATGGTGGATGATATTAAGCTGGTTGAAGGCTTTGAAAAAGATCTTGGTGTTAAGTCTCTATTGTCGCCTTTGCATAAAGATAATGTCTTTGGAAAGCAGGATATTATAAAAGCTGAAATAAAAAATATGGGGTCAGAAACTCTTAATGATGATATTGATGTTTATTGTGTTGTTGATAATAATGACACTCTTAAAACAATGATAGATGCAAAGGAAAATCCTTTTAAAGGAAATACTATGCTTGATGTCAGCTTTCCTCCAGTTGATCTCTACACCAGAGCATCCCACTCAATTGAAATAATTATTGATTATCCCGGGGATGAGGATGAGAATAATAATTTAAAATCATATACAGTTTATTCAAAACCTGTCAGTCTGAAAGAGGTTACATCTGCTGTTCGGACAGGCAATGCTACGTTTGTGTTTTCAAGCTATGAAGCAGAGGTAAAGGTGCATTTTCTGACAAATGAGATATTCAGAATATGGATGGCCCCTTTGGGCGATTTTGACGATCCGACAGAAGGTAAGATAGTTGTTGAAAATCAGTTTAATCCCGTCGGAGTTGAGTATAGCGATGAAGAGGATTATTATAAAATGTCAACCGGAAAATTCATAGTCAGAGCCTATAAAAATCCTCTGCGTTTTGCAATGTACGACAAGAATGATACAGTGATGATTTGGGAAGAGGCGGAGAACTTGAAATATGGTGCATCAACATTGCAAACATTAAAAAGAGGAGATGATGAATATTTTTATGGTGGAGGAATGCAAAATGGTTATTTTTCGCATCGGGACAGCACCATCCTAATTGAAATAGGTGGCGGATGGGATGATGGCGGAAGGCCCAATCCTGCTCCTTTTTATATGAGTACTGCCGGATATGGAGTTTTTCGGAATACCTTTAAACCAGGGAAGTATAGCTTTCACAATCCTCTTGCATTGAGTCATGATGAATTCCGTTTTGATAGTTATTATTTTTATGGACCCTCTTTAAAGGAGATTTTAAATAACTATACTTTAATAACAGGAAGGCCTTTTATGCCGGCTCGCTGGCAACTTGAAATGGGAGATGCTAACTGCTATAATCGTGATGGCTTCACAACTCCGGTTGTAATTGATTCTATTGCTCTTAAATACCGCGAAAATGATATGCCAGGAGGCTGGATTCTTCCTAATGATGGTTATGGTTGTGGTTACACCGATCTTGATTCCACAGTAAAAGGTTTGCACGATCTTGGTTTTTATACCGGGCTGTGGACTGAAAACGGAGTTGACAGGATAGCCTGGGAGGTTGGCACAGCAGGTACAAGATTGTGTAAGCTTGACGTGGCGTGGGTTTACAGAGGTTATGATTTTGCCTTTGATGCCTGTAAAACAGCTTACAACGGGATTGAAGATAATAGCGAATCCCGCGGGTTTGTATGGTCAGTGATGGGCTGGGCAGGAACGCAGCGCTATTCAACTATCTGGACAGGCGACCAAAAAGGAAACTGGGAATACATTCGGTTTCATATCCCTACTGTGATCGGTTCGGGATTATCAGGTTTTAATGCTGCAACAGGCGATATTGACGGAATCTTCGGTGGTAGTGCAGAAACTTATGTTCGCGATCTTCAATGGAAATGTTTTACTCCAATACTTATGAGCATGTCGGGATGGGCCCCAGAGATGAAACAACCTTACATTTATGGTGAGCCTTACACATCAATCAATCGCAAGTATCAGAAACTAAAAATGCGCCTTACACCATATATG
>JAUVIX010000060.1 GCA_030592565.1 Chlorobiota bacterium | reverse complement strand
GGATTTGGAACGGAACAAATTATATTTTTCAGCTAAACAGTCAACGATTTGCAAAAACAGACGGAGAATTAACAATAAAAGTAATTACAAGCGAACCTATGGAAAGTATGTCGTTGGAAATCTCTTCTTTGATTTTTTCGGGTAGTAACCCAACTGCAAGTAATAATAATACAGAGTTCGAGTTTACCGTTCCTTCACCGTCTCCTCCAGGTGCACACATTTTGCAAATAGATGGTTGGGATTTTGCTAGTACTCATATTGATAATATTAACGCTACAAGTAATTTTAATAATTATTCAACACCTGGTCGTAATATTGACGGTAGCTGGTCAAATGAGAATATCATTGATATCAGGCATTCATTTGAAAGTCGTTTAACATTTCTTGAATTTATAGCCTCCGATACCGAAATATCTCCCGGAGATGAAATTACGCTAACAAACCTTTCTACAGGTTATGATGACTCGTATGATTGGGAATGGAGAATTTATTATAAAGAAAATGGGAATCTTTTTTATTTAGCATCCGATTCAAGATACCCGGCACCATTTTTATATCCAACAGATTCGAATTATGGATATTACGATATTAGTGTAAGGATATTTGAAAACGGGCAACCTACTGACATTTTGGTTAAAAATAATTATTTAGAAGTTATTGATCCTGCCACATATCTTGAGGCGGATTTTGAAGCAGAGGGCGAAAACAAAGATGGTGAACTATTCGGAAATTCTCCATTTACAGTTAATTTTACCGATAACTCTACAGATACACCAATATTCTGGAATTGGGATTTTGGTGACTATTGGGCATCTTCGACTGAACAGAATCCTTCATATACCTATGTTAATAATACGGATCAGCCTCAGCATTATAGTGTTACTCTTGAAGCATGCAATGATAATGATTGTAAAGATGAATTAAAGGAATCCTTAATTACGGTTTATCCTGCCGGAGTTCCAATAACACCGATAGCAAATTTTATGTTTAACCAATCGTCTCTATATGAGCCTTCTTATGTTACATTTACAAATACATCGTCAGGTTATTCACAATGCAATTGGTATGTTAACGGGTATTGGATTTCTTCGGACCAGAATTTGGTTCTATCAGACCCTCTTCAGGCCGGGGAAACGCAGGTTAAACTGGAAGTTAATGACGGGTCTATTACCGATTATATAACAAAAACGATTTCAGTTTATTCAAATCCGGGTTCCGGTGTAATTATTGATTTTATATGCGAGCCTGACCCTGTTTGTGTCGGAAATGCTATTGAATTTAATGAAAATATCACAGGTTTTTATTACAGCTACGATTGTGAATGGAAATTTGAAGATCCCCAAGGATTTCAGTGGACAAACTACTCACAATCACCTTATGAAACATTTATGTATGAAGGTATTTATACTGTAACTCTTGAAGTATATGATATGTTTGGAAATTTTCTCGGTGTTACATCTAAAAATATAGAATCGTTGTCAAGCTTATTTATTTATGAAGCATTAAGTAATGAAATAAATATTGAAGCTTTTGACAAACGATATTTTGGAGAATCGGTTTCTATAGATAATAGTTTTCTAGCTGTAGGGAGTCCGGGAAATTATTTTGAATATGACGGTTATTGCTATATGTACAATTTTGATGAAATCAATGATTCCTGGGAACTTGTACAAGATCCTTTTAATGGAGATGATTCAGAAACATTTGACAGATTTGGCTATTCTGTTGCCGTTTCTGGGGATTATTTGGTTGTAGGTGCCCCTTTTCATACTGAGAATAACGGGCTAGTTGGTGCTGGTTATGTGTTTCATTACAATGGAAGCAATTGGCAACAAGTTGCTAAGTTGGTTCCTTCAGATGCGATTTCGTCAGATCATGTTGGTCATTCGGTTGCAATAGATGGGGATTATTTGGTAATAGGTTGCAGAGTTCCTACAGATGATAATGATTCTCTTTTTATCGGGAATAATAATTCCAAAAATCATCCAGGGAAAGCCTATGTTTATAAGCTTGAAAATGGTGTTTGGGTCGAAAAAGATAAAATTTATGCAATTAACGGATATGTTGGAGATAAATTTGGCCGTAGTGTTTCTATATCGGGAAGCAGAATTGCAGTCGGTGCAGATGACAAAACATACATTTTTACAAAACAGAGCAATGAAGAGTGGCAGCAAACTGCAGAATTACTCAATTCGAGTTATCAAAATATTGTTTCAATTGATAATAATAGGCTATTAGTGGGTATGGCTCGTTTTTCCGGCCCAAATTTCTGGATTCATGGTGCAGCAAAAATTTATGAATTTTCAAATGGGCAATGGGTTGATAAAGGATTATTGGAAAATAATGTTACAAATAAGGCAAATTTTGGGGCTGCTGTTAGTATAAAAGGTAATTATGCTGTTGTCGGTGCTCCGTCAGACAATACAAATGGCAACTCGTATTCCGGCTCTGCATTTTTTTATAGAAGAAATAATTTTGGAAACTGGGAGCTAATATATAAATTTACACCACAAAACGGTAATGACAATTATGCTTGCGGCACTTCTGTCTCAATGGGTAATCTACACATAGTTGTAGGCGAACCCCATAATGATTATTGTAGTAAAACCAGTTTTAAAGGAAGTATTTTTTATTTTAACAATTATGTTCAACCGTGTGATGTTATTATAAATGAAACAAGTTACCAACCTGCACCCGGGATATATCCTGATAAAAAAGCAGGCTCTATAACTCTTGGAGGTGAAAGCATCTCCCCAGATGAGGTTTACTATCAAAGTGGTGTTGAAATAAAGTATATTGGTGGCGAAATTCACCTTTTACCTGGCTGTACAATTGAAAATGGGAGTTCATTTACTGCAAGTTCCATGAATTGTTCGGGTTCTTCCGGTAAAGCTTGTCAATATCTCGGTTTCCAAACGGAAGTAATACTAGAAGACGATAATATTGAAAATCTTAAAGATGTAAAAAATCAATATATCTTAGTATTCCCTAATCCTACTACTAGCATTTTGAATATAATTATCAATGAGAATTTGATTGAGAAGATAACGAATATTTATCTTTACGATATTTCAGGAAATACGATGGTAATTATTGATGATGATATATCAGAAAATTTTACTTTGGATTTGTCAAATTATCCTAAAGG
Source organism: Chlorobiota bacterium (assembly GCA_030592565.1). Lineage (GTDB taxonomy): Bacteria > Bacteroidota > Bacteroidia > Bacteroidales > JAADJA01 > JAADJA01. The sequence goes on along the minus strand of JAUVIX010000060.1, from coordinate 10,339 downwards.
TATTTACTTTATAAAAATAAAAACAACGGAGAAAACCTACATCAAAAAGATAATAAAGCAATAAAGGATATTTTTCCACGGAAAAATATGAAAGGGCTGCCCAAAGGGTAGTTTTGCTACTAATTTTGATTCACTTAAAAAATCCCAAAAACCCCATCAGGTGTGATATCCAGATAGCGATACCAGGTCTCTCCCATCAGGATACTCATAAACCATCCTATAAACAACATTGTAACACCATATTTGAAAGTGTCAGTCAAGCTGTATTGGTCTGTTTCGTAGAGCAGAGCTGCAGGTTTACTATTGAATGGTAAGGCATAAACATGTTCAATCAGAAAAGCTACGGGGAGGGCAAGGCTTAACGGGCTGTAGCCAAAACGAATGGCCACACCAAGAGCTATTGGAACAAATATCATAGTACGCATTGTCTTCGACTGGAATATCAGAGCACTGAAAACCATTGTAAAAGTCAGTAACAGATACAAAGCCCAGAATGGTGTACCATCACCAATCCCGAGAGCTTCAAAAGTAGCATTAACCGATAGCGATGGAAGGTCTGTGGCTTTAAACCCAGCGCCCAGTGTGTAGGCTCCGGCGGAGAAAAGCATCAGGTGCCAGGGTATATCCACATCGTTCCAGTTAACTATTCCAATACGCGGCAGAAGTGCAATTATAGCACCGATAAAAGCAATAGCTGTAGGACTTATGCCGTGATATTTGTCAGTTGCCCAAAATAATAAAATTGCCAGAAAAAGAACTGTAGCCTTTTTCTCTTCAAAACTGATTTTCCCTAGTTTGCCGAGTTCCTCTTTCAGTCTATCCATGCCCCCTTCAATCTGAGGAGCTCGTTCTTCCTTTTTCAAAGGGAAAAATATTCTGGTAGCTACCAAATAGCCGATAAGCATCAGTCCGACAGCAACAGGAAAATTTCCCATCATCCAGTCGGAGAAAAACAGATCGACACCGGTAGCACCTATAATAAGAGATGCAGCAAGAAGATTTGCTCCCGAACCGGTAAGAAAACCACTTGCTCCGATATTTATATAAAAAAGGTTTTGCAAGACAATATTTCGTCCGAAGTTATTTTTATTATCCCCGCCCCTTGCACCGTAAATGGCTGCTATGACCATAAAAATAGGCAGAAGAATTGCAGCCTTGGCAGTTGTTGCAGAGACAAAAGCTGATAAAACAACATTGATAACAAGAAAGCTCAAAAACAGTGACGATGAATTTTTACCAAAGTGAACAATAAACCATAGTGCAAACCGCTTAGCAAGTCCTGTTTTCACCAGCATACTTGCCAGGACGAATGACATGATATTAAGCCACATCACTTTGTGTCCAAGCTGAGCATAAGCCTCTTTCTCACTAAGCACTTCGGTTAAAACAAGACTGATGATTATAATCAACGAAGTAAGGTAATTAGGAATAGCTTCGGTCATCCATAAAATAATGCCAACTGCAAAAATAGCCATCATTGCAATATTTATTCTCGAAAACTCTTCCGATCCCATTGTATCATATACCAAACGTGCATAATCGCTCAGGGATGATGGGTCGATATGCAATAAAAAAGCGGGCTTTGCGACAAAATAGATAAGTATGAATGTCAAAATTGCCAACGGGGCTCCTATAATAGCAAGAAATGTTTCGAACTTTGATTTGGAGCGTTTTGGTAGTTTTTCTATCTTGTAGTTGTTCATATCCAAAGGATCGAACGCTTTTGCCTTTGCTACCTTATCTTCTACCATATTATTTTGGATATTACAGTTTATATATTAAATGTTTCACGCAACCTCTAAGCGTTTTAATATTTTATAGTACTTAACCAATTCCTATTTCCACTATCACTCTACCAATTCTTAAAAGGATTTTTCATTAACATTGAGTTAAAGTATTTTATATCACCCGTAACCTCTTCACCAAGCCATTCCGGCTTTTCAAATTTAAAATCTTCATCAGGAAGCTCAATTTCGGCAACCGTAAGGCCATCATTGTCGCCATAAAACTCATCAACTTCAAATTTTAACCCATCGCTGGCTGGAACAATAAAACGGGTTTTGTCAATAATTCCGGGCTCGCAAAGTTTCAGAAGTTCATTTACCTCTTCAACAGAAATCTCTTTTTCCCATTCATAGCGACTTGCTCCTGATTCATTTCCTATTCCTTTAATAGTGATAAATCCTTTATCACCTTTAATTCTGACTCTTACAGTTCTTTCAGGAACCGATGATAAATATCCCTGAGTAATTCTTGTCTGTTTTGTCACGAAAGGCATAAAATCGCCCTTTACCAAAAATTTTCTTTCTATTTCCTGTGCCATTTTCTTTTGTTTTTTTGTTAAATCTGTTAATTGGTTAAAATTGGAATTACCAATTTATCATTATACCAATTCACTCATTAAATTTCAATTACTTCGGTGCCATTTATAACACCGGCTTTTTCTCCCCTTCAGGGGAGATGTCCGTCAGGACAGAGGGGTTAATTAGCCAAAGGCTTACTAATCCAGCCTATAATTCTTTTAATTGCCTGCAGGTAATTGATATTTTCAACACCTTCGAGTTCAAGGTCTTTAATTGTCTTTTTAATATCATCAAGTTCGGTTGATTCAGAATTGACAGTTACAATTGAAGCATCATTAACATGGACAACTGCATATTCACAAATTGTGTCGTTAACCATATAGCCGTAGCGTTCTTTTTCAACACTCACAGACTGAAGATAGGGATGTTTGTTTATTATTTCAAGAAATTCTTCAAGAGTATATTCATCTTTGTCCAATTGTGGCATATCCACTTTAAAAGCAGGAAATACTTCAGTTTGCAATACTTCAGCTTTTATTGGAAACTCACCTTTCATAAGGGGGTTCCACTGCTCAAGACCGTCAACTTCCTGAACAAAAGTCTTGATATCCATTTTCCCGTCTCTGATTTTTGTATTATTGACATCATTTGTTTTTGAGAGAATATAAATCTCCTCTGAATATCTTTCCCAAACCTTTTTTGGAACCGGAACTGATAAGCGAGACATTAGATATGCTGCTTCATCAAAATCTCTTCCGAATGTTCTAAATTCAAACCTTGGTTTTGAAACTTCTCCGATTGATAATTTTTCTTTTGCCATTTTTCTTATTTTATTTTTGTATAAATTTTTTGTCATTTTTTATTTCCATGAATCCGGTACATTAGCCAATCCCATTACCCTTTTAAGAGCGAGAGGATAGCTCACATTTTCAACATCTTCAGCTATACCGAGTTTGTTCTTTGCTTTGAATACTCTTTCAGGATCTTCTGCCTCAATGCAAAGTGTTTTTATAAATGCACCATTAATGGTTATCTCTGCTAATTCGGTAATACACTTACTTACTGTATATGCATGACGTGTCTTTTTAACATAAGCAACTGCCAGGTCAGGATCATTACAAATCACCTCTTCGAGTAACTGTTCAAGTGTGTATTTATCCCTTTCAAAGACAGGACTTTCAATACCCATAGCCGGAAATACAACAGTTCTTAAAATATCAGCTTTTAGCGGAAACTCTCCAACAAGAAATGGACTCCACTGTTCCAGGCCTTTAAATTCCTGTTCCAGCTCCTTTATGTCCATAATTCCTTCCCTGATTTTAATATTATTAGTTGTGTTTCCGGCAGTAATCAGATAAATTGATGACATATGCCGTGTTTTTTCCTTTTCGCAAATCTCTTTCAATTTCGATTCATAAGTGTCAAGGTTTTGTCCAAAGATTCTGAACTCAAACCTGGGAATTGTTGTTTTCATCATTCAATAATTTTATAGATATATAATTCTGCCGAACTGTCGTTTACAAGATAGAGGAGTTTGTTTTCCATATCAATAGTCACTCCTTCAAATTTATCCCGCGGAAGCAAATATTCCTTTAAAACCGTAGCACTATAGTCACACATATATAATGCCTGGGACTGGTCGCTTACAATCCAAAGCATAGCATTTTGTGTATCAACAAAAATTGCCGAATAATCATCTGCAAAATGCAGTTCTGTCTTACTGATTATTCCATGTTGCTTGTTCCAGATTATCAATTCTCCCGGCAAATCTTCATTAACCATATAATAGGCACTGTTATTTGGGTTGTATGACAACCCTTCAAGACCTTTGTTTTCAGAACTACCTCCTGTATTTATCTGAAATCTTTCCTGTTCGTTTCCATCGGTATAGTCCAAAAACACAATCTCTTTTTTTCGCTCCTCGGCAACTGCAACAATATCTTCATCAGCATTATAAGTAACACCCTCCAGATCATTTCCCTCAAAAGCAAGCTCTCTGACAATATCTCCTTCTAAAGATGTTTCATAAACCTTATTGGTGTTATCGCTGACTATTAAAAGTGTATTTCCTCCGGAACCAAATGAGAGACCTGAAGGCTCCAAAATATCAAGATCATGCACACTCACTTTTTCAAGTTTACCAACAGGATTTGATGGAGTATCATCTGCTTCTTCCTTCTTGCAGGATTCGATTGCTGTAAGAAGGAAGAAGGAGATGACAATTAATAATATTTTATAACTTATGTTCATTCAACTATATTTGCTTTTTATGTGACAAGCGTCCACTCACACCATAGCTTAGTTATTGCTTGCTCCCGGAGTTGGCGGTCTGCTTGTACCCGGGTCAAAGATTATCCAAGGGGTTGTAGCACCGTCACCATCACGTCCTAATGAATAATCGGTTGCTGGTACAGGAAGGTCACAGCCTGTATCACAATAAGTATATCCTTCTTTTATTGTAATACCATCAGATGATATCCCAACAGCCTCACCGCCACTGCTAAGTTTAAAGTTTGTATGCAATCCTTCACCTAAACCGTCACAGATTAATATCAGGAAACCATGTCCGGGAACTGTTGTAAGATCCGGGTTATCAACAGGTAACTGGTATTGTACTGAATCAGACAAATCATCAGTTGCATACCATCCACCCATATCAATAGGGGTATCACCGGTGTTATAAATCTCAATGAAATCTGGGAAATCTCCTTCCACTCCCGGTACAGAGGTTGTGTCATTGCTCGCCATAAATTCATTAATTACAAGATCTCCTACTACAGGGGCCGATCCATCATTTGAAGCCCCGGGAGTTTTAGTAGCCAAAACAGCCCAATTTCCTGTCCCGTCAGCTTCTCTGCCAAATGATTTGTCGTCTTCCAGACCGTTAAAGTCATCAGAATTATCAATTTCAGCTTTTTCAGGATCATAAATTGCAATATTGTTATCTTTCGACGAGCTAATTCCCATGTCAATGAAGATTTTGCTATCAATAATTGAGGTTGGAATATCGACACCTCCAGCATCAGCAGCTCCACAAATCAATACAATAAATCCCTTTGGAGGAATGATAGTGGCATTTGCACTATCGTCTGGGATCTGTTGATAAATTGCCTCATCGCCTGGAGAATCAGTTATCCACATACCTGCTATATTAACAGCTTTTACACCATTATTATATAGCTCAATCCAGTCAGCTGGGCTTCCAGATTCATCAATAAAATATGGATTAGTAGTGTCTTTTGCTATTAGCTCATTGATAACAATATCGCTATAATTTTTAGGAGTGGGAGGAGCCGGAGCAGGTTGCTCATCTTTAACACAGCCAGCAAAGAAAAGGGCTGCTATTAAACTTATTAAAAAGTAATTTTTCATTTTTATCTGTTTTAAATTTTTACAATTTGATTAAATAATTTAGAAAGCAATTAGAAGTCTGGCCTGAACAGTATGGAAATCTATCCCGCCTTCACCTGTTGGTGTAATATCGTTGCCCGTCATATCGTCATCTTCAAAGGTTTTGTATTTTCCTTTTCCATCAGCCCAACGGTCATGGTTAACAAAAGCATAGTTTAGCATAATTTTCACATTGTAGTTAAAATAATAGCTAAGTCCTAATGTATATGTTTCGCCCGATCCTCCGGGTAACCAGGGAATATCCTCCCCGTCTTTAAATGTGTTGGCGTCCATAAACGAATATCTTGCAGCAACTTCAAAAGCTCCTTTTTTATTATCTCTGAAGTCAATTTGGGAAAACTCGGCTTCACCCATATTGTAGTAATAATCGCCGTTCTTAATCAACCAGGCTCCATATACATAAAACCCACCTAAATTTACTTTATCCTCACCTTCAGGCACAGCATCAACATCTCTGTTTATTCCTGTTGCAATATATTCTCCCTGAACACGGAAGTTTCTATAAGCATAAGCAGCTTCAAAACCCAAAATTGTCTTATTCTGTGAATCTTCAATCCAATCGGTATCAATATACTTTTTACGATTGATCTCTGTTTCAGCATTTTCACCATATCTGAAACTATTTATCGGGTCACCGATTTCAGGAATTTTTGGTGTTCGGTAAGAACCTGACATAGCTATATGCAATACTTGCTTACTCTTTTTGATAGGAGCCCAGGCAAACCGGCCGGTTACAGACCAACCTGAGTTTGTTCCCTTGCTTTTATTCTGATCCCTTATTAAATCATTTGCAATAGTGCTTGAAAATAGCCCTCCTTCGAAGAATATACGATTGGTAAATATTTTATATGCAACACCAAGATGACGTGAAGGCGCTTGCTCAGAAGCATAGGCTCTTTCCATAAAAGTAATGTAACGGGAAGTAGTCATAGTCTCTATTGAGAATGGTTCTCTGAAGTGACCTGCTTTTATTTGCCAGTTTTTACCAATATAACGAATATAGGCATCTTTTATATCGACACCATTATTTCCAAAATCAAAATCAATTTCACCACCCCAGTTGCCCCAGATAATTGTTTTCATGGCAAATCGCATTCTACGAATGTTAACCCCGTTACCAATTGCATTTTCATTGCCCTGGTAGGTGTTATCTCCAAAATATGCTGCACCGTCAAAATAAATCCGGTTATCAAACCAGTATCTGAAACTATTGTCTGATGATGATAACAGCAATATACCATCACGCGATTCAGGATTTAAACTAACGCGTACACCTACTTGCTGGCCGTAATCATTTAAAACCTTACCACCGGCTATCATAAAAATAGTAATATCGCCGGCTTTTTTTACAGTAATAACCTGCGTTTCGTAAGTGGCTTTCGAGAAAATCAGATTAACTGGGAAGGATTGGACTGTGATTGTAAATTCACCGCCAGCGTCAGTCATAATTTCTGAGGCATCATCTCCTTCAATCTGAACACTAACATCTCGCATAGGCGTTTGCATACCAGCAGGGAATACTCTACCGGTTACAAGATTTTCTTTTTGTGCAAAAACATTACTACTTACTAAGAACATAAAAATCAATCCTAAAAGCGTAAGTTTTCGGTTTGTAATTTTTTTCATCTTTTTCGTTTTTATTAAATACTCCTGTGAATAATAACAATAATTAAATTTTAGTTGGCAAAGGAAACGGAATAGGGTAGTACAAGCAAGTTTTTTACCTATACACATACACTACAAAGGGAGGATTAGAGTTTGAGTATGGTCTGGAATAGATAGGGTCTGCTGAAAAACACATAATTATTTGGATTACTTTTAATTATAACGAGTGTCATTTATTAAAGTGCAAGCTTTTTGTCATATACGGCAATAAAACCTTGCATTTATTTATGTTAAGATTGTTAACAGCTGATATTTAGCGAATAATGTAATTTAATAAAAATATTGAACCCCTCACCTTTATCCTCTCCCCGTGGGAGAGGAAAGGCCTGCGCGATAGCCTCTTCCCTCTCCTTGAGGAGAGGGGTAGGGTGAGGTGTAATCTAACAATCATTAACAAAATAAGTCTTAACTTGACGGCGATGGGGTTAGGGGGTGGAATCTAAAATAGATGAGTCTCTAAAACTCCCGAATAAAATCATTCAAACTAACTTGATGAGAGATTTTCAGCTTTTTTCGCAGGCGGTAGCGATTCATCTCCACGCTTTTTGGGGAAATATTCAGGATGGAGGCAATCTCTTTTGAAGAAAGATTCAAACGAAGCAAGACTGTAAGTCGTTTTTCATTTTCAGTTATTGAAGGATATTTCTCAGATAACAGTCTCAAAAAATTACTGTTTTGCTCATTTATATGCATCTGGAATTTCTCTCGGTCGCGGTCGATTGACAAATTCTGACTTATCATAAGAGAAAGCCTGTTGAACTTCTGCCTTGCATCATGATCTTTGACAGAGGATTTAATTTCGATAATCTCTTTCTTAAGGTTACTCAAAAACTCATTCTTTTGAATGATATTCATAGCCATAGTTACCATTTCGTTCTGCCTGAATTTTAATTCCTTATCAAGATCGCTCTGTTTTGCCTTATAATCTTCAAGGCTTCTTTCAAAATTTTCAATCTTCAACAAGTATTTATTTTCAAGATTCTGCACCAGCCGATTCTGCTTTTGCTTATTTTTCCTTATCTTAATAGTAAACCAGATAACAAGCAATAACAACAGAAATGACAAGGAACCGAATACAACCATAGTTATGTCAACGGAATCTTCATTATTTTTATCTAAATAATCAGATTTCAGGTTTTCTTCCGGAATAGCAGATTTTTGCTCATTAAATAGAATTGTATCCTTTTGTTGAGCAGACTTTGCAATACTGTCCATCTTTATCACATATTCATGTACAGGACTGCTTTCGGATGCCCCGACATCTTGTTTAAACACATTATTAACAAAGAAGAGCATGAAGAAACTGACCAATCCTGCAATTATGGGTGTTGCAATCCATCCCAGGCTTATACTTCCAAGAATGTTGAATTTTATCTCCTTTCCTCCTTTATAAAGTCCGATTCCTATAATTGCGCCAATCACTACCTGAGAACTTGAAACCGGCACAAGCGGAACAGGAGGCAAGCCTATTGACTGAATTGCATCAGACAGGGTTTGTGATGAAAAAATGAAAAGCACGAGGGACTGGGCAAGAACAACAACAATGGCAGCTTCAGGAGTAATATGCATCAGGCTATTACCGACCGTTTCCATAACATGCTTTGAGTATGTTATTATACCGACTGCTATAGCTATACTACCTATAAAAAATAGCTGTTGAGTACTGTCAAAAGATATAAATCCCAGGTTGATAACCGGCAAATTAACAGGGCCGGTAAAAACACCCATAACATTTGCAATATTGTTAGCACCAAGACTATAAGCACCAAAAGCACCAACCATTAGTAAACCATATCTTATAATTGCATCACGAAACAAAAGATGAAGCCTTGCCTTTTTTAATAATCTTTTTACCAACATAAAAAGAAGTATGGCAAAAATACCACCAAGTAAAGGGCCGGAAATCCAGGTAGTTACAATTTTTATCAGAGTTCCAATATCGGTAGGATTGTCTGTATAAAAGTTCCACCCGATAATAGCACCAACAATAGCTTGAGAAGTTGAAACCGGTAATTTCATCCTGGTCATCCAATATACCGAAAGAGCTGCCGACAAAGCAACCGTAAATGCAGCCGCAAGAGTAGAAACATTACCAAGTTTCCCAAGCGTTTCACTTGCACCCTCTCCCTGAACAACAGCACCGATTATTACAAAAATACTGGCAACAATAGCAGCCTTCTTAAATCTAACCATGCGCGACCCAACAGCAGTACCAAAAATATTGGCAGCATCATTGGCCCCGAGTGACCAACCCAAAAACAATCCACTGGATAGATAAAAAAGTATTATCATAAATTAATTTTCAATGCTATTATTGATAACATATCGGCAAGGGTTTCTGCTCTGTCGGAGATTGTCTCGATATGCAATGCAAAATATCTAAGGTGCATTTTCTGGCTTAACTGAAGGTCATTCATTTCGTGAAATAATTTTCTTTTAATATTTCTTGATATTCTATCTGTTTCCTTTTCATAAAAAAACACCTTTGCTAATCTGTCTTTTACTTTCAGAGGTTCTCTGAAAAATGTCCTCACGGCAGGAAATGCATGTAGTGCGGCTTCAACCGAATTGTCAGTCAGGCGAATATAATCCTGGATAATCTCTTCAGGGAAAAAAGGCCTTTCATCTTCAAACTGGTATAAATTATCTTTAGAAATATCAATAATCTCATCTATTTTATCAAGCATAGTTTCAATATCACTGATATTCTGTGGTAAAATAGAGTGCATTAAAAAATCATCGTCAATCTTTCTTTGCAACTTATCGGCATACGCCTCAAGATAATTTATCCTTTCCAGCTTTTCGGCAAAACTTGTTTTTTCATCATTCAAATAATTGATTACCCCCTCTTTGAAAACAAGCACACCCTGCTCAACAGTATTGATGAACTCATCAATATCACGAACCAGTTCCTTAACATTTTTAAAAAGTAATGACATAACTTCCAATTTTTTTTGTGC
>JAUVIX010000179.1 GCA_030592565.1 Chlorobiota bacterium | reverse complement strand
TTCCGGTCATATCGACTACAGAAGTTTTCAAACTGTCGATATTCCTACTCCGGTAGCTTTAACCGAAGGTGATGAGTTTTATATCTATCTATACCTTTCGGATGGTGGTATGCCTTATGACAGAACTTCTGACGTCCCTGTATTGTTAGGTGGTGGCACCAAAACTATTGTTGAGTCAGCAGCCAATCCCGAAGAGAGTTATTACAAAGAAGGTAACACCTGGCACGACTTCTACTATTATGATGATCCTTCGGGATTTCAGAATACCGGCAATTTTTGCATTAAAGGTATGGCTATAACAGCTTATGGTATGAAACTGGGTAGTATCGAAATCTCAGACCCGACAGGTAATAACAACGGAAGAATTGATCCTGGTGAAACTGTTGACATTTCCATAACACTTAATAACACAGGATTGTTTGATGCTACTGACGTAAATGCCGCGTATGTTACTGCCGACCCATATACAACTATCAATGCAGGCAATCTGGCCTTCGGAACAATAGCTCCCGGGGAAAGTGCAACGGCAACTATCAATATTACTGTGGATGCAGCTACTCCAATCGGACACGTTATTGATGGTGAACTTGATACAGATTGTAACTCAAACGGAAATTCTTTTACATATAATTATGATATGAATTTTGCCGTAGGCCTTATACTTGAAGATTTTGAATCAGGTGGATTAAATCAGTTTGAGTGGGAAACAACAGGTGATGCTGATTGGTTTGTTACAGACGACGAAGCTTATGAAGGGACTTATTCAGCTAAATCTGGAGCTATTGGCGACCAGAGTACTACAAGCTTGCAAATAGAATTAAATGTATTAGCAGACGGAGACATATCATTTTACAGAAAAGTTTCTTCAGAAGACACATACGACTTCCTGAAATTCTTTATTGATGGTCAGATGCAGGGTCAATGGTCAGGAGATGCTGACTGGGAACAGTTTACGTACTCTGTTCAAGCCGGAACTCATACCTTCAAATGGTCATATGTAAAAGACCAAAATACTATAGGTGGCTCGGACTGCGGTTGGGTTGATTATATCATATTCCCACCGATTGATGCCGCATCTGTACTTGCTGTTATGGCTTCTGCAACTCCTGCTGAGGTTTGTGAAGGCGAAAGTTCACAACTGAATGCATATGCTTCAGGTGGCTCAGGGAGTTATACTTATTCCTGGTCTCCCACAACAGGACTGAGTGATCCAAATATTCAGAATCCGGTTGCTACTCCATCCTCAACAGTTACTTATATTGTAACTGTGAATGATGGCAGCGATAATGTTACAAGCGATGTCACAGTTACGGTTAATCCACTACCTGAAACCCCAACAATAACTCAGCAGGATAATACTCTTGAGTCAGATACCGGATCGGGAAATCAATGGTACGATTCAAATGGTGCGATTGAAGGTGCAACAGGCCAGGTTTACGAACCAACAGCAACTGATAACTACTACGTTATTGTTACGAGCGAATTCGGATGTGTGTCGGAACAATCAAATGTGATTTATTTCATCTACACAGGTATTTCCGAGCTCTCAAAGAGTATTAGTATTTATCCAAATCCGGTAACTGATGTGTTAAACATTTCAGGATTGGAAAATAGTAAAACAGAACTTGTGGTTTTAGATAGTAAAGGAAATACTGTAATTTCGGTTGCTGAATTTAACTCAAAGCAGTTAGATCTTTCAAATCTTGAAACCGGTATTTATTTCATTAAAATTACAAACGATGAAATAAATATTGTTAGGAAGATTGTCGTTCGATAGAGATTAGTAATATCTGTTAGATATGGCTTTGAAGAGCAAAAGAGCTTTCATCCAATATGGGTGAAGGCTCTTCAATTTTAATCCCGGCTGTATATATCATTGGCGTCAATCTAAAATGGGATTTGCAATTAATAGTTTTGGAAATATCATATATAAGTATCAGTTATTTAGAAAATGACAACTCTCTTCATAAATCAAATCTATTAAAAAAGCACAAGAAAATGAATGTGCCGCAAATTGCATTCTAGTCATTCCCGTAAATTTTTGCATCTATATAAAACCTTGGTTTAGTTTCAAATGTAGGAGTGAAGCTCCGAAATGTAATAACAATGGTTGTAGTGAAGCGAAAACCTTTGATTTTAATGTACTAACAAGTTAGCTCTGAAAGAGCGAAATGTATAATTTTTATTTCTATTTACAACCTGTCGGGCTTTCAGCCCTTTCATATTGCTTTGCTTTATGCACAGGACTATGCTACGCTTCGTCCTGTGTTAGTACCTGTCATCCCTTTGGGATTAGTGAGGGGTAATATGTTTATTATATTTATTCCTTAGGTTGAGGCCAATGCGGCTACATATATGGCTGAAGAAATGGCAGGATAACTCATATGGTACAGATTTTGAAAAGCCAATCCCAAATATAAATGAAAATAAGATGAGTAAATTTTAAGATTTAATAGACGGAGATACACCTGTATTGATTGACTTTTCGGCTGATTGGTGTCAACCATGCCGGATGATGCCACCAATTCTGAAAGAAGTTAAGAATCAACTTGGCGACAGCGTAAATATTCTAAAGGTTGATGTTGACAAAAATCCGGCAATTGCGCAAAAATGGATGATTTCGGGAGTACCGACATTAATGATTTTTAAGAATGGGAAGCAACTATTCCGACAATCGGGGGTTATTCCTGCACAACAGATAATTCAGATGTTGCAACAACACATCTGATATAATACAAAACTCAAAGCTCAAAATCCAAATAATCCACAAAATACAATAATCAACTTCCAAACTTGTTTAAATTTTTGGGTTTGTTTGAAATTTATAGTTTTTATGGGATTTGTATTTTGAAATTTGGTATTTTACATCCGGTAAATAAGTGTTAAATATTATCATTATTTAACTGATAATTCTAAAATCCTTTATACTTTTGGGAGGAATATTAAAAACCGGTTTTAATGATTAAAATATATCACAATCCAAGGTGCAAAAAATCGCGTGCCGGACTCAAGTATCTTGAGGAGAAAGGTGCTGAATTTGAAGTTGTTGAATATCTGAAAAATCCATTATCTGAAGATGAGTTCAAAGATATTCTTATGAAATTGAACCTCAAGCCACTGGATATGATTCGTACTCAGGAAGATATTTACAAAAAGCAGTTTAAAGGTAAAAACTTTGTGGATGAGGAGTGGATTAAGATAATGCTGGAGAATCCAAAATTGATAAAGCGTCCGATAATTGTCAAAGAGTATAAAGCAGTATGGGCCGACCCGCCGGAAAATATGGATGTTCTTTTTTAGAAATAGTGGATTGCCCTTCGACTACGCTCAGGGCAATAAATAATGTGGTTTAACCTGTCCTTTCAGGTTCTGGCTGGCCATTTGGTTTAATTGATTTACCCGATTAATAAGTTTAACAAAGAGATAGAATTTATAAAAACATATAAGAAATGAAATATAGAATCGAAAAAGACACAATGGGAACTGTTGAAGTTCCTGCTGACAAGTACTGGGGAGCGCAAACCCAAAGATCAAAATTGAATTTCCCAATCGGCGAACCTGGTTCAATGCCGATAGAAATAATCAGGGCATTTGCATATTTGAAAAAAGCAGCAGCCTTGACAAATAACGATCTTGGTGTTTTAGCTGATGACAAAACATTATTGATTGCTCAGGCTTGCGATGAGGTAATGGAAGGCAAGCTGGATGATAACTTTCCATTGGTTATTTGGCAGACAGGCTCCGGCACACAGTCGAATATGAATATGAACGAAGTTGTTGCCAACAGGGCACATGTTCTGAATGGAGGAAAACTGGGAGATGGAAAAAGTACTATCCATCCCAATGATGATGTTAATAAATCTCAGTCATCAAATGATACTTTTCCGACAGCGATGCACATTGCAGCATATAAGATGATTGTTGAGACCACTTTGCCGGGAGTTGTAAAACTGCGTGATACATTGGCAGCAAAAGTTATTGAGTTTAGAGATATTGTAAAAATAGGCCGTACCCATATGATGGATGCAACCCCATTGACTCTTGGACAGGAGTTTTCTGGTTATGTGTCGCAGTTAAATCATGGTATTAAAGCACTAAAATGCACTCTTGACCATTTGCAGGAGCTTGCTCTTGGCGGTACTGCTGTGGGTACTGGTTTAAATACTCCGGATGGTTATGATGTGAAAGTTGCAGCAAAAATTGCTGAGCTGACCGGATATCCTTTCCGTACTGCCGACAATAAATTCGAAGCTCTTTCAGCTCACGATGCAATTGTTGAAACTTCGGGAGCATTGAAAACGCTTGCCGTTAGTCTGATGCACATTGCCAATAATACAAGGATGCTGGCATCAGGTCCGAGATGCGGTATTGGGGAAATTCAGCTTCCGGCTAACGAGCCCGGGTCATCTATTATGCCCGGAAAAGTTAACCCTACGCAAAATGAGGCGTTAAGCATGGTTTGTACCCAGGTAATAGGAAATGATGCAGCTATTAATGTTGGTGGTATGCAGGGGCATTTTCAACTGAATGTTTTCAAGCCTGTAATGATTTTCAACCTGCTTATGTCTGCCCGTTTGCTTGGTGATGCTTGTGCATCTTTTAATGATAATTGTGCTGTGGGAATAGAACCTAACATGCCATACATTAATAAGAATCTTGAGAATTCGTTGATGCTTGTCACAGCATTGAACACTCATATAGGTTATGAGAAAGCAGCGGAAATTGCAAAGAAAGCACATAAGGAAGGAACAACTCTTAAACAAGCTGCTCTTACATTAGATTATCTGATGGAGCAAGAGTTTGATGAGTGGGTTGATCCCGGAAAAATGATTTAAACTGGAATTGTCATCGGTTGTTTCCTCCTATTTATCAATGGTTTTCAAATGTATTGTTTAAAGGATAAGTCCCTAATTTATATGCAAGATAAGGTTCAAGCATTGTCTGCAAAATATCATTTTTCAATTTTATATATTTGAATGAACATTTTGATAAGTCTTTTTTTTGTTTACTAAATAAAGGTTTGAAATCTGTGTTATTTTCAAGTTCTTTTCTTGTCATTTTTAAGACTTTTTCTTCAACTCCTATTTCGAATTTCTTTTTGGATATTATTCTAACCCCATATTTTTTTTCGAAATCTCTTTTTGCTAAGTTAAATGCAAAAGTTGCACTTCCATTTCCTGAACTGTCCCTGATATGCATCTGAACTCTTTCTCTAATTTTGTCAGTACGTCCTACATAAATAGCTTCTCCTGATTTATAAAAAACATAAATACCAGGTTTATTTGGTAAATCTTCCTTTTTGTTAAGTAATTCAGAATTTATTAATTCATCATACTTTTCATTGAAATAATTTCCAAATCCAGGTTCATTTTGTTGAACTTCTTTTATTTTTTCCATTGTCTGATTAATTTTGTTTGCAATTATATCTGTGTATAATACTTTTTTTTCAAAGCAACTATCTTCAATGAAACTGTACAATACTTTATTTAACTTTTCTGATTGAGAAAGCCTGTAATATTCAAGAATTTCTTTTTCAGAATTTAGATACTCACAATAATCATCTTCGGCTTCTTCTGGATACTCAATTGTACTGTCTAAATATTCATTGTAATTATCAATGTATTTTTTTATCAACTCCTTAAATTCTCCTTTTTGATTGCTTTGTGATAATAATTTAAGCAGTTCAGACAATTTGTTTATTGTTAAATATTGAGCCGATTTAGGTTCATTTACTGTTTCGTGTTCCCAAGTTGTATGATAAGGAATATGTATAGCTTGACCTCCGATGGAAATAACTGGCAAAATATCTGATTTAATTGAGTTGCCAACCATTAAGAATTCAGAAGGTTCAATTTTCAACCGTTTTATCAAGTCATAATAATCGTCCTCTTTTTTCTCGCTCATAATTTCTATATGATGGAAATAATTCAACAGACCTGACTTTCTTAATTTTCGTTGTTGGTCTAATAAATCTCCTTTTGTAGCAACAATAATTTGATATTCATTTTTCAAGTTTTGTAATAAAAACTCAATATTGTCAAGTAGTTCAATAGGTTTGTCTAATAAAGATTTCCCAAGGACGATTATTTGGTCAATTGTTTTAGTGGATACCTGATTATTGCTTATTTTTATGGCTGTTTCAATCATAGAAAGCATAAACCCTTTTGCCCCATATCCATATTTTTCAATATTTTGGATTTCTATCTTTAATAATTCTTTAGAAATTTCAGTTGCAGGTAAATAATTATTCAATAGTTCACAAAATGACTTCTCAACATCTTGGTAATAAGGTTCGTTTACCCACAATGTATCATCAGCGTCAAAAGCAATAACTTTGATGCCATTAATTTTCTTTTGATTGTTATTTATTTTGGTTGATAATCTGGAGGGTATATAAATCAATGATTCAATTGATTCATTTGGAGGGTCAAGCAATATCTGTTTTATTCCTTGTATCTTGCTTAAACTGAAATCTGAGAATAGTTCTTTCTGTGTTTCGTATCTTTTCTCAGGTGGTATAGGTTCATAATAACCACCTTCAAATTTCATTACTTTTTGACCACTCCAAGGTTTTGGTGAATATGAACCATCAGTATTTATTTTCAGTATTAAACTATCTTCAATAGACGACCCATCATTTGGAATGTCGATCTTCAAAGTTACTAAAAACTCATTTCCCAATTTATAAATAGGTACTAAGTCTTCAATTAGTTTATCTTTTTCTTTAATCATCTCTGTTGTCTCTTTAAATAGCCGCAAACTTATTTATAAACCACCTTATTTATATAAAAAACCAGTCTTTTACTGTTTGCTACAAAGGCACTATTTCTAATAGTCTGAAAACCATAAGCGATAAAATAGTGGTCATACCAGTATTCCATCTGGCTTTTTGTGTCGCTGACAACCTTGTCTTTTATATATGATGTCTCAATTGGAAAATAGTCAACCCCCTCAACTGCTTTGCTATCCTTGACAATCTTTGCCGCAATTTTACCGTCATAATTATATGAAAGAACCACGTCATTGTCCTCAAAATAGACAACCACTCGCGGGAAGAGGTCATACGATAACAGGTTCATTATTTCCATACCATTATCCCAAACTTTTTCGGCATTTTTGTCAAAGCAAAGAACATAAGCGTTGAAATATCTATAGCCATCAAAAACAGAATATGATGTTGGAACCATTCTTCCATAAAAATCATAATATGTGCTTGTAACAGTATGATACTCCTCGTAATATGCTTCTGAAATAAAATATATCATACTATCATTGACAATTATATTATGGAGCAGAAGATCGAAACCAAGGGAGTACTTTTCTTCATTATCGCCGGCTCTGGAAGCCTTGTCTTTGGCTTCCATAAATTCTCTTGACTTCAGGTAGCCAGTGTTGTTATCGAGATTTATAAAATTGTAATAATTAACCTGGCCGGGTATGTTGTCCTTTATCCTGACAGAAAAAAAGCCAGAAGAACCCGTATCAAAATACTGTTTCTCATTTATCGATTTCCCC
>JAUVIX010000146.1 GCA_030592565.1 Chlorobiota bacterium | reverse complement strand
TGGTTTAGCTTGTTTATGGTTTTATTGTTTCCTGGCGGCTATTAACGAATGGTGATATATGCCTCCTTTCTTTATAGTTGAAGTGTCAATTTTAAGTGGCCACCAAGACCTTGTTGAATTATTTTCATTAATTATTGTTTGTGCCTTCAATTATTGCAATTTCCTCCACCGTCAACCCATACAACTCATAAACCATTTGGTCTATTTCATTGTTGGTCTTTTCTATTTTTGATTTTAAGGTTTGGGCTTCTGTTTTTTTATCTTCAAAAACCTCCATCCATTCCATTTCCTCTTTTTTGCTGAGTTTATCTTTGCCAAGGTGACATGCCACCTTAGTTTTTTTCAGTGCTTTGTTAAGCTCTTTCATAAATTCAGCAAAATCTAATTCGTGCCAGTTTTGTAGTTTATTGGATAACTTTTCAAATGAAAGTAGGGATTGGAAATATTTACTAAATGTTTTCTGTAGTTTATGAAAAACTCTATTTTGATTCTGATTTTGATTAACATAACTTTCAATCTGTTTCTGTACTTCGGGTAAAATTTCTGTCTTAATTGGAATTTCAACTAACTGAGATTTTTAAATTTTTGGAAAGAGTGCTTTATTATCACTAAACATTTTGTCCCAATAATACTTAATAAGACTAGAATTAATAAAAGCAAACAATAAATCAATGGAATACTGATTATTCTCTTGGTTTAATATTAAACTATATATGGTATTTAGTACATAGAACTTTTCCTTATCAATTGTTGCAACTGGAGTTGTCCCAATTTGTCTAATTAATATTTTGTCTTTTAAAAAATACTTTTCATCTCTCTTTCGATGAAGCCAATCCCCATATAAAACATAATTACCCTTCCAATTTATTATATACGGTTCAAAGTCCTTCCCATCTAAAAACTTCTTATAATTTTCCGCTTCTGGGATTCTACTTATATATTTATCTTTGAATTCTTTACTATTTCCAGCCCCTCCAATCTGAATTCCTATGCATATATCCGCTAACTCACCTAACGTTGATGATTTATTATCTATTTTATTGATGATAAATAAATCCTCTTTTGAAATTGACACCTGAATTCTGTAAAATTTATCTGTTTTGAAGCTTTCTAATTCGAAATCTCCATAATAGTTACTATGTTCATCAACTAAATTAACAATCTTTCTGTTTTTACTCAAAATTAATACAACACTTTCTACACTTGCATCAGGAAAAACATCATCTCTAAACAACCTAATAGTATCAAGTACTTTATCTTCAATATATTTCTTCCTAATTAAAGAGGCATTTTCATTGACTAATATCGTATTTGGAACAATTACACCCCAGTTACCACCTTTTTTTACAATATCTAATATTTTTACAAGAAACAGAATATATAAATCAAACTTTCCAATTAGAAACTTAAAATTACTCCTGAAATATTTCTTAAAACCTTCATTTAAAGATTTTCCTGGAACATAAGGCGGATTGCCAATCACTACATCAAAGCCGCCATTATATTCGTCTTGGAATGCGTGTTCAACAGAACAGCACATTTCACCAATAATTTTATCAAGCTTTTTATTTTCGGGGAGTTTGTGCTTTTGACGATTTGTACGAATATAGTTTATTACATTTTGCAGGTCTTTTTCACCATTTATTTTACGGTCTCCGAATTTCTGCGTCCATAGGGAATTATATTTTTTCTTCCCGGTCACGGGGAGTTCTTCGCTTCGTCCGGTAGCCACGGTAGCGGTAGCCCTATCGGTAGCGGTTTCGCTGCCGGACAAGGGGACGTGTCCCCTTGTTGTTACGGTTACCCCGTTCTCGATATTATATTTTCTACCGCTTACACCTTTTATTTTTCCCATTATTTTCGGCACTTCTTCTTTTTCGCAGACAAGAAGTATATGCATATGGTCTCCGCAGATATTATACTCTATTACATTCAGATTATCTTCTTTTACAATCCCAGCAATTGTTTCTGTAACAAGTATCTCATCTTTTTCATCAATCCAAATAGCTTCGCCCAGTGTAACATGATTGTCGAACATTCGTTGCGAATATCTTGAATTATGCGTTGCAGTGGTTATGTGCCAGGCTATTTTTTCTTTCTTTTTAAAGATTTGCGGAAACTCTACATTCCAATCAAAAGCCTTATCACCGGCAACCTCAGGGTCGTCAATTAGCGAGTTTCCACATTTAATATTGTCATTCAGATTAGATAATTTTCTACCCTTTTGCGCGGTTCGTAACCAAAGCGAGAGTTTAGCGATCTCAACACTTTCTTCGTTAATATCAACACCGTAAAGGTTGTTTTCAAGAATTGATTTTTCAGTATCAAACAGGCGCAAAGCAGTGTTTGTGAGTTCGTCAATAATATCATCAATATTTTTATGCTCCTCAATTAAGAAATTTAATGCCTGATTTAAAAATGCACCACTACCGCAGGCCGGATCAACAATTTTTAGTGAAAGTAACCAGTCTTTGTAGTCGTTAAGTTTTTTGTATAGCTTTTTGCCTTTTGCCGAAAGCGAAGGAGCATTCTCCTTCGCTTTCTTGTTTCGATAAGAACCGTCAAATTCAATTTCTTCAATCTCTAATTCTTTGCGTTTTTCATTGCAAAGTGTTCCAATTGTGTTTTCTACAATGTATTGCGTGATGTATTTTGGTGTGTAAAAAACACCGTCTTTCTTTCGTTTGCTCAAAGCCAAGGGGACATGTCCCCTTGATGCCAATATTTCGGCTGTTATTTCTTCAATCTCAGAAAGAGAATGTTCAAAAATATGTCCGAGAATATTTACATCAACTTCGGTATTAAAATCATATTCCGAGAGTTTTAATAAATCATCAATTAAGATTCTATCATCAATTTTCAGATTGTCTAATAATTCATCGTTGTAAAAAAGTCCTCCATTATATGCAGGAATATCATCAGCATTGGTTTTGCCTTTTCGCCCGATATTCATATACCCAAAATATTGTTTGTAAATATCATAAATTGGTTTGTAGGCATCCAATTCTGTTAACTTATGATATGTGTCAATTATCCGGGAAATTGAATTAGGCGGCAAAAGTCCGCTGTCTTCAGCAAAAAGGATAAATAAGAAACGGTCTAAAAGTTTTTGTGATTTATTGAATAAAGTTAACTTGTCATTCTCGGGATTATTCTTGATTAGATTTTCAAAAAGTTTGCTTTTGAAAACTGAATAGTCTTTGTAAAGTTTATCGGAAACTTCCTGTTCATGAAACTTGGTTTCTTCTTTTAGCTTTAATGGTAGACCTGAAAAAATACTATTTGCATTAAGCAATAAGTAGAGTAATTCAAAATCATATTTTTGGAGGTTGAACAAGTCAAATTCTTCATATTCATTTGCATAATCAATGTAAAACCGTAATTTCTGAAAATTTGATGTAATTACATACTTACATTCCGGCTGATTGTTTTTATAGTTAAACGCTTGTTCTGTTACGTTTTTTAAATCTTTTGTTTTTGTAGATTTCAGTTCTATTACAGCAACTGCTTTATCTCCCAAGAGGACATTTCCCCTTGTAACAATCGCTCCGTCTGCCTTCTTTCCATCTCCTTGATTTTTAAATTCTCGTACTAAATTATAATTGTCATCAGGTTTTAATATGTATCCAAAAACATCAACAAATAAGTCTCTTAAAAATCCGTCCTGATATTCCTCTTCTTTTAGTTTTTTTATTTCTTCAATCCTGGCTGGACTATAATTTACTCTGAATTTTTGATATGCTTTTTCAACTTGTTCTTTGTCAAGGTTGTCCAGATGTTTTTTTATTACAGATTTTGAAATATTGCCATGTACAAAGTTTTGTTTTCTTGTTTTCACACTTCTGAATAGTGGCTATTCATTTGCTAAATTACTAACTTTTTCATTCACCCACTCCCTAGCATTCACAAAAGCCTCAACCCATGGTGATATCTCATCTTTCTTTCTTGCGATGGGGTAATGTGCCCATTGCCAGGGGAATATGGCTCTTTCAAGGTGGGGCATCATTGCAAGGTGGCGGCCGTCAACCGAACATATTGCTGCAGCAGAATAGTCGGAGCCGTTTGGGTTACCCGGATATTTATCATAGGAATATTTAACCGGAATATGATAGTTGCTTTCATCATACGGAAGCTGAAACTTACCTTCGCCATGTGCTACCCAAATACCAAGTCTGGAGCTTATCATTGTTTGCAGCATAACTGCGTTGTTCTCCTGAATATCAACATTAATAAACCCGGACTCAAACTTGCCGGAGTCGTTATGTAGCATCTTTGGCTTTTCCTTATGATCGGGATAAACCAGGCCAAGTTCAACCATAAGCTGGCATCCGTTGCATATTCCAAGGCTTAGCGTATCTTTTCTGGCATAGAAATTATCCAGAGCCTTTTTAGCTTTCTCATTATATAGAAAAGCACCTGCCCAGCCCTTTGCCGACCCTAGAACATCAGAATTGGAGAACCCTCCAACAAAGACAATCATATTAACATCTGCAAGGTCTTCCCTTCCGGAAATGAGGTCAGTCATATGAACATCTTTTACATCAAAGCCTGCAAGATAAAGTGAATAGGCCATTTCACGGTCGCCGTTAACACCTTTCTCACGAATTATGGCAGCTTTTGTTCCGGTTTGCTTACGGTGGTCGATATCAATATTAAACTGTGAAGCTTTGCCCATAAATTCAGAAGAAAACTTATAGCTCAGCGGTTGTTTTTTATAATTGCTAAACCTTTCAAAAGCAAGCTCTTCGCCTGCCTGTTTTCTTTCGAGAAGATAGGAGGACTTAAACCAGTTATCCCGAAGCTCATCAATGTCAAAATCAAGGTTTATATCACTGTTTTTCAATAGTATTTTTCTCTCTTTCAGGAGATAACCAATGGAGTGAAACTCTATTTGCTGCTGGTTAAGTTTGGAAATAACTTCATGTTTGTCATCAACCTGAATAATTATTCCCGGATTTTCGCTAAAAAGCAACTTAACGGTATCTTCCTCACCTAATGAGGAGAGGTCGATATCTAATCCTGCTTTTTCGTTTGCAAAAGTCATTTCAAGCAGCGTTGTAATCAAACCTCCGGAAGATATATCGTGGCCGGCATGGATGAAACCACCGGCAATAAGTTTCTGAATTGTATTAAAAACCTTTTTGAAATACTCAGCATCCTTAACTGTCGGAGCATCATTACCTATTTGTCCGTGAAGTTGTGCAAAACTGCTTCCCCCGAGTTTAAAATCATCCTTCGACATACCAATATAGAGTAGAACGCTGTGGGAGTCGTTTTTCAAAACAGGTTTCAATGTTTTTGTGATATTTGTAACTTCACCTACTGCCGAAATAATAACTGTTCCTGGTGAGAAAACCGTCTCATCCTTGTATTTCTGGGTCATCGAAAGGCTGTCTTTTCCGGTAGGAATATTTATTCCCAGATCGATGGCAAAATCACTGATAGCTTTCACAGCTTTATAGAGGCGGGCATTTTCGCCCTCATTTTTTGCCGGCCACATCCAATTGGCACTGAGCGATATTCCTTTCAGTTCATCCTGAATCGGTGCCCAGATGATATTTGTTAACGACTCGGCAATAGAAAGTACTGAACCTGCTTCAGGGTTAATAAGTCCGGCGATTGGGGCATGTCCGAAAGAGGTGGCAATTCCTTTAACTCCCCTATAATCAAGAGCCATTACTCCAAGGTTGTTCAGTGGGAGCTGAATTGCTCCGGCAGTTTGCTGTGTTGCAACCTTACCCGTTACCGAACGGTCAACTTTGTTTGTCAGCCAGTCTTTACAGGCAACAGCTTCCATTTGCAGAAGTGAGGCGAGGTATTCATAGATATGTGAAATATCATAATTCGGTTCAGCGAAGTTATAGTCTGTTGTTTTATCCGTCAATACTGTTTTAGGTGGCTTCCCAAACATATCTGCCAGCTCAAGGTCGATAGGCTTAGTTTTGTTTTTTTGATCATCGAAAGTAAAGCGCCAGTCTCCTGTTGTTTCACCCACATCATACATTGGGGCTCTCTCACGATCAGAAATACGTTTCAACAGCTCAACATCTTCTTTGTTCAGCAGCAGTCCCATCCTCTCCTGCGACTCATTACCAACTATCTCTTTTGATGAGAGCGTAGGGTCTCCAACGGGCAATTTGTTAATGTCAATTTTCCCACCTGACTCCTCCACAAGCTCCGAAAGGGAATTAAGATGACCCCCTGCCCCGTGGTCGTGGATTGATATTATGGGATTTTTGTCCATTTCGCATAGCGCTCTTATGGCATTAGCTACTCTTTTTTGCATTTCCGGGTTTGAGCGTTGTACGGCATTCAACTCTATCTTATTGTCAAACTCACCTGTTGCAACGGACGAAACGGCACCACCACCCATACCAATACGATAGTTGTCACCACCCAAAACAATAATTCTTTCACCTTTTTTAGGATGACCTTTTTGACTATCCTCTTTTTTGCCGTATCCTACTCCACCTGCCAACATAATCACTTTGTCATAACCATATTTTTTTGCCTCGGTGAAATGCTCAAATGTCAAAACACTTCCGCAGATAAGGGGCTGTCCGAATTTATTTCCAAAATCACTTGCTCCGTTAGAAGCTTTGATAAGAATTTCTTCAGGTGTTTGATAAAGCCAGTTTCTCGGTTCTGTATATTGCTCCCATAAACGATTTTCTTCCGAACGGGGATATGAGGTCATATAAACTGCTGTTCCTGCAAGTGGCAGGCTTCCTTTACCTCCTGCCAGACGGTCGCGTATCTCTCCGCCTGAGCCTGTGGCTGCACCGTTGAATGGCTCAACCGTTGTAGGAAAGTTGTGAGTCTCCGCCTTAATTGCTATGACCGTATTAATGTTTTTTACTTTGAAAAAGTCGGGCTTATCCTGGGTTTCAGGGGCAAACTGTTCAGCAACAGGCCCTTCAATAAATGCGACATTGTCTTTATATGCCGAAACTATTTTACCCGGATATTCTTTCGATGTTTTTTTGATTAGCGAAAAAAGAGTTTCAGGCATCTCCTTACCATCAATAATGAAAATACCATTAAAAATTTTATGCCTGCAATGTTCTGAATTTACCTGTGAAAACCCGAATACCTCGCTGTCTGTGAGTTTTCTGCCAAGCCTGCTGCTCAAATCTTCAAGATATTCGATCTCATCATCGTTCAAAGCAAGGCCTTCCTGCTTATTATATGTTTGTATATCTTCAATAAACAACACAGGTTCCGGCTTCTTGTCAATATGAAATATCTCCTGATTAAGCCCTTTGTATAATGTCTGTAACATGGGATCATAAGTAGCATTTTCATTCTCAACCCTGGAAAACTCTTCAATTCTTTCAATTCCGTTGATTCCCATATTTCGGGTAATCTCAACAGCATTTGTACTCCAGGGAGTAACCATCTCTTTGCGGGGGCCGGTAAAAAAACCCTCAAGGTTTTCCTTGTTTAGATAATTCGTATCACCAAAGAGCCAATTGAGTTTTTTAATTATTTGTGACGAGAGTTTTCCTGCAGTTTCAACTGCGTAAACCACGTCGTTAAAGGAAGAGAAGAAATGAATCATTGCAAATTATTTAATAAAAAAACGTGCCTGTAAATTTTCTGCAAATGTAGGAATGATAATACATGAATTGCAGGGAATTTTATTGTAAATTATTCACAAAACAACCTTTTGTCGGCAAGCCGACAGACTTTCCTTTGATGCCGATGTAATTTTGCAGCAGTTTAAAAAAATTATTCACAAAAAGTAGGAGACACTATTATGAAAAAAACAATTATTTATTTCGTCATGGCTGTTATGTTTGTCAGTCTTACAACACAAGCACAGGTGCAAATTACTAATACGGACGAGTACTTCACACGTGATCAGATGTTACTTGCCAATGAAATTAACGAAAGTGGGGAACCGTTTGCAGAGGCGCTCGGCTATGACCTTGACGAGCTTGACCCTTTTGTATTAAACACACCCGATTCAGTTTCTTACACTCTTGGTATTGAAAATTATGAGTATTCGCGGTATCAGCTGGGAACGGCTATTTCGCGTTCAGGCATTGGGTTACATATGATGTGGGCACCTGTAATCATGATGATGGCTGCAATGGAGCCGGATGATTTTGACGGTTCTTATACTGGGACTCCAAATGGCTTTAAGGAGGATGATGAATTAATGAAAAACATTATGCATTTCGGTATGCTTGCCAATCAAATGGCCCCTGCAAATCCCTGGCCTCAGTTTGCGGAGTTTATCAGTGGTGACCCTCACTTGCCACAGCCAATTGATCCTGACAATTTTATGCACGATTTTTCATCACTTCGCTGGGATCGTAGTCTGATGGACAAAACATTAAACCCCGGAGCAATGGGACAAACTCTTATGAAGCAATATCTTTGGGCACAGGATATGCTTGGTGCCTTCCACGATTCTCTTAATGAAGGAATCGAGCCAAACGGAACAATAACGCCCGACTCTGCAAATGGCCTATTCGACCCTTATAATAATGTCTATTTCGGCGGTG
>JAUVIX010000350.1 GCA_030592565.1 Chlorobiota bacterium | reverse complement strand
TAGTATCCATTGAGTTTGTTAGCCTGCTTTTCCAATTGTCAGGATACTCAATGGTTACAGCATCTATAATATCGTATTTCCATCTCCTGTCATCAAACACAAAATGACAGTATGCAATATCAGTTCCATCTAGTGAAGTGCCTGACATCAATCCGATTACATTGTATTCCTGCATGTAATTAAGTTTTGTCATAGATATTTAATATTTGTTTCCAAATGTATCCCTCTTGATGCCTTCAGCAATATTGTTTTTCCTTTGACACGGTTATCTTTTAGATATTTTGTGGCTTCACTGGAATTTTTAAAACATTTGTATCCGGAATCATTTGCTACATCACAGAAAATCGGGCCAACCAAAAATACATCCTTGATTCCTGAAGCCTGTATTGTCTTGAGAATCTCTCTGTGTTCTCTGTAACTTTCTTGTCCCAACTCGAGCATATCACCCAGAATCAGCATTTTATTTTTGTAATTGCTTTTTGTGATACTGTCAATAGCAGCCTTAATACTTGTTGGATTGGCATTATAGGCATCCATTATGACAGTATTGGAACTTGTCTTAATAATTTGTGACCTGTTATTTGTAGGCTCATAGGATTCAATCGCCATTCTTATGTTATTGTCACTGATCCCAAAATATATTCCAATTGTTATCGCTGCAAGAATGTTTTCAAAATTATAGTTCCCGTACAGTTTTGAGTGAATTATGCCTTTAGTATTTAAAGATTCATATTCAAGAGAAACAAACGGAGTGGAGTTAATAAATTTTCCTCTGCAATAGTTTTCCTTTCCTGAACCATAAGCTATTTTTTCAAGTCCTTCGCTAATCTCTGCAAGTATCTCATTGTCGGTATTAATAAATACTTTGCCATTATTTTTAATAAGGAAGTTATAAAGTTCGCCTTTTGTCCTGATAATCCCTTCAAAACTGCCAAACCCTTCAAGGTGTGCTTTGCCGATATTTGTTATAATCCCATAATCAGGTTGAGCAATATTGCATAGCAGCTTTATTTCCCCCGGATGGTTGGCTCCCATTTCAACTACTGCAAATTCTTGCTCATCAGTTAATGAAAGTAGAGTTAAGGGAACACCTATATGGTTATTCAAATTCCCTGTTGTAGCTTTAATATTGAACTGGGATTCTAAGACTCTTGCTATAAGCTCCTTTGTTGTTGTTTTGCCATTTGTACCTGTTATTCCGATTAAGGTTAGATTTAACTGCTTTCTATGAAAACGGGCCAGTTCCTGGAGGGTCGAAAGAACATCCTTTGTTAAAAGAAACTGCTTACTTGTTTTATATTTTTTATCGTCGATAACAGCATAAGCAGCGCCATTTTTAATTGCATCTTCTGCATATTTATTACCGTCGAAGTTGTCTCCTTTGAGGGCAAAGAATATTGAGTTTGGTGGAATATCCCTTGAATTTGTTGTGACTTTAGGGTATTGTTTATAAACCGAATAAAGGTCATTTATTGATATATTCATAAAGGCAAATTTAATAAAAAAATAAACCCCATATCTTTTACAGATATGGGGCCGTAAATTTTTTACATAATATTTTAATATCCGGCGGGGTCGCCAATACGATCCATAGCACAGCGGAATCCAATATAATCGGTAGCTCCGTTTTCATCAAGAAATCTTCTTGTTGAAGGCATCATCCAATATGCATAATCTTTCCATGAACCACCTTTGTAAACTCTTGCTTTATCATTTATCATTGTGGTAACTGTATAGTCATACATAGTGCTTGAATGTGAATCCTGTTCCTGTTTAAGCCAATCATCCTTATTTATGGTTGATTCATAGTCACCATCTTTATAATTTATGTTATCGGCTTTTCTGTAATTCTTTCTGTCTATAAGGTCTTCGGCAGGAACAGGCTCATATTTTAATCTTCCAAATTCATCTTTTTCAGCTATCAATCCTTCGGAGTCTCTGACTTTCCTTTTGAAAATATTTCCTCTGTAAGGGTCAAGGTCAGACATATCTTCGTAGGATAGTGGCCTGTAAACATCACTCACCCATTCACTAACATTGCCTGCCATGTTGAAAAGTCCAAAATCATTGGGCCAGAACGAACCGACTGGAGCCGGAATAATAGCACCATCATTTAGAGATCCTGAAATACCAGCGTAATCACCTTTGCCTCTTTTAAAATTGGCAACAAAACTTCCGTAATAATGTTTTTCATTTGTACGTGTTACATAACCGTTCCAGGGATATATTCTTCTGTCAATTATACGCTCATAGACATTATTACCAACGAGTGCAAGCGCAGCATATTCCCACTCGGCCTCAGTTGGTAGCCTGTAGTTGGGAAGCATAATGCCGTCTTCCATACGTACACTTCTTTCTCCGGTACTATTTGGATTCAGGTCCTGAAGGTTTTTATTAACAAGGCCCTCATATTGGCCTGCAAGATATGCTTCTGTGTTAAAGTTATTTTCATTTAACTGATCTGGATCGGGGTCAAGAATTCCACGTTCAACAAGGAGCATTTCATTAACCCTGTCTGTTCTCCAGGCACAGTAGTCATTTGCCTGAACCCACTTAATGCCAACCACAGGATAGTAGTGGTAAGCCGGGTGACGCAAATAGAGCTGAACCATTGGCTCGTTGAAAGCCAGCCTGTCTCTCCACACAAGTGTGTCGGGAAGAGCTTTACGATAAACCTCAGGATAATCTGATCCAAAAACTCTGTTGATCCAGAATAAATATTCCAGATAGTCAACATTGGCAACTTCTGTTTCATCCATATAGAATGACCTAACGGTTACCTTTCTTGGCGGACTGTTATGCTCATACATAGGGTCGTCGTAATTAGCCCCCATTGTAAAACTACCACCTTCGATCATGACAAGTCCGGGCCCTGTCATTTGCCCCTGGTACTCAGCAACTTCAAATCCGCCATTCTTCGGATCATTGTATTCCCAGCCTGTTGTAGCTGATTTTTCTTTGGAACAAGAAGTGATTAAAACCATTGCTCCTAAAACAATAAAAGCTGATAAGAAACTTAAATATCTCATAGTTTTTAAAAATTTGATGCAAAAAT
>JAUVIX010000097.1 GCA_030592565.1 Chlorobiota bacterium | reverse complement strand
ATTAAATTTAAAAATTATGAAAAAATCTTTTTTAACAATCATTTCAGTAGCTGCAATAATGATAGCTGCATTGACAATTAATTCCTGTACTAAGCAGGAGAGCGGCGAACCTGCAGTTATGCAGAAAGAGACCGGCTCACAGGTAACGGCTGAAGAAAAAGCCATATTGAACAGTATTCTGATTTTTAGGGAAAAGGTGGAATACATTACCGAAAACCCCGGTTTTAAAAGCGGAGAAGATGTAGAAGTTGACAGCGCCATCTGGTATCTTGATGCTTCATTGAATCTTTCACACGCTTTCATTTCGTGGACGCCAATGATCAACTTCTATCAGGATTCGGTGTTTGTAACCATACCGAAAACAGGCGAAAATGTAAGTATGGACGACCTTGCGGCGGCATATACGGAACTGAAACAGAAGGTTGCCGATGTTTGCGTTGCAGCACCGGGAACGGATAAGGAACTTTATATAGCCTCATTAAGCAAAAAAGAGGAAAATGCAAACAAAGTTACCGTAAAAGCTTATGCAACCGTAGGAGAGACCACTCCACCGGGAGATGAAGAACCTTTTGATATGGCCTGGATGTACGGCGACGAAAAAGGAATTGACCCCGGCCCCGACCAGTATGACGGCAGTGATGCCTGTACCGAATTGACATATTGGACAAACTATTACCGCTACCTGTATGTTGATGAAGAAAATATGGTATATATCGGTACTGCCGGTGAAGACCCATACACTAAACTATATTCCGAACTGAATGTTTTCGTTAATCCCGACGACCCTCAACCCGGTGATAATTATTACGAACATCTGCTTATTTATCAATATCAGCAATGGGGATATCACGAATTAATAGATGTTGATGCAATGAACTGGTATTATCACAAACTGAATTACGTTATTTACGATATGGTGCCCAACAACGCCCAGGAATGGCCAAATGCATATCACAAAACTTTTATAACTATATATGATTTGGGAGACCCCGCAACAGGCGAAGGAACTTTCGGGACAATGGATAATGAAAATCTGATTATTAAACACCAATATAAAGTTGAATACAGGAAAGGAATTCATATAGAAGACAAAACCCCCGAAAGCATTGTTGGAAATTAATAGACAAAGATGAAAAGTTTACCTATATCAATAGTGCTATTATTTCTTGGGATATTTCAACAGGGAATATCCCAGGAAATAATTTACGATACCGAATACGGAACATATCCGCGAAGTATATTAAAAGATAACAACGGTGATTTTATAATAACGGGATACGAAAATTTGGAACCTTCCGACTATTTTTGGCGTAGTTTTCTTATTAAACTCACACCCGGTTTCGATACCACAGTTTACATAATTGACGACACTCTTAATCAACTTGCAGCACCTACGCTATTGATTACCGAAAACAACAAATATATTGTAAATTTTGTCGAACAATTGGAAAATAGTGGGATATACTTCGATCAATTGAGTTTTATGGTTTTTGATGAAGATTTGAACGTTCTTTCATTCAAGAGGTATGATATGTCACCGGCATATAATGCTTTGCATTTGTTTTTCATTCAAAACGATGACGGCAGGATATACGGTGCCGGACTTAGGGGAATAGATAGTAACATACTTGTGATGGAAATAAATGAAATGGGCGACACATTAAGGTCGAAATTAATAAATTCGCCAGGGGTGTTTCCGTCATTCTCCTCCATAATGAAATCACATAACGATACGGTGGCTTTTCATACTTTTATTCGTGCGTTCGATCCTTTAGCAGATTACACGCTTACAACCGTTGATACAAATTTCAATTACACCTATACCGGTATAGTATTCGACGATAATAAAATACCTTACGATATACGCGGCAATTGGATAAACGACAGTGTGATAATGGGTGTGGGATTTATTCCATTGGGGAGTTATGTCAAGGATTTGGCCGTTTTTAATTTCAATGTGAATCAGCAGCAGATAATAGGAGATTATCTTTACATATCGCGACCCGATACGCAAGATATACCCGCGTTGAACATACCTACCTTTGTTGACCCTGATTATATTTACATCGGTTCGTGGCGCGGTAGCAGTCCGGGAGCTTCATACAACGGTAGGTATATGGTATGCATCATTGACGAAAATCTTAATTTGATCGGGATGAAAAGTCTTGGAAAAGACGGCTATCAGTATGATATGACCACAATGCAGGCAACCGACGATTTGGGTTGCATAGTAATCGGCACCAGACACGACAATGCCAATGCTCCACCAACGGACTGGGATATCTTCATACGCAAAATAATGCCTGATGAAATTGTGGGAGTAGCCGAAAAAACAATCGACCCTTATGACAGTGACTATTTCATATATCCAAATCCCGGCAAGGACGATTTGAACATAAACACTGCAAGGAAAGGAGTGGAACTAAAAATAATTGACATAAACGGAAAAGAGGTTATGCGGAAGAGATTGGACAATACTTTTCTGCATACCTACGATGTAAGCAAATTATCCTCGGGCAATTACATATTGCATTTCAGGGATAATGAAGGATATGAAGAGAGTATAAAATGGATAAAACAGTAATTAATCAAATAAAAGTAAATGTTATGAAAAAAGCAGGTTTATTAAGTTTAGTAATGTTTTTTATATCTTTTTTGTCTGTCGGACAAATAGTACCACAAATAGAAAATTGCATTTTTTGTGGTGAAAATATTCTCGGACCGACATCAAGTGCAATTGGTGATAATAATACTAACAAAGGTGATTTCTCACTAACTATTGGAGAGAGTAATCATATTTCGGAATCTCTAAAAACCATTACCTTAATTGGCAAAGATAATATGGCAAAGTTTAAAATGGGGAGTTATTCTATTGCTTTAGGCTTAAACAATTTAATAGAAGCTGACAATACTTACATTTTTGGAAAAGACAATATAGTAAGCGGCAAATACGGAGTTGCCATAGGTCTTGGGAATGATGTATCGGGAATAGCTTCGGTAGCACTCGGCAGTTGGTGTAAAACATATAAAATGTACGGAGTGGCAATCGGAAAGGGCTGTGAAGCCGATAGTATGTCAACGGCCATAGGTTTTCAAGCAATCGCCCTTTCCAACAATAGTTTTGCGTTCGGAAAAAATGTGAAAAGCACCGCAGCATATTCAATGACACTGGGAACAGGATTATCAAGCTATACATATTTGGAAAATCAACAACCTTATTCGCTAATGGTAGGATTCAATAGCGACGTACCGACATTTTTCGTAGGAGCATCGTCCGGACAGAGTAAGACGGGTAAAATAGGCATAGGCAATGTAACCTCGCCGCAAGCTAAACTTCATATAAAGGGCGATACTTACGAGGATGCTGATATTTATCTTCAACCCGGAACCGGTTATGGGAAAATATATTTCGGAGATATGGAACATTACATTCAGGGCAAAACAAGCTATGATATGGTTTTTCATAGTCAAAGTAATTATGATTTTGTTTTTAGTAACGGCAATGTAGGAATAGGAACATCCACACCCGAGTCACTGCTTGATGTAGCAGGAACGGCTAATGTAACGGGAGCAACTACTTTCGGTAGTACAGTAGATATTATCGGAGCTTTGTCAACCACTGGTACATCTCTTTTCGGGAACTCAATAGAAGTAGATGGTACTGCTTTTATTCATCATCCCGATTATAATCAGATTGAAACCGCATTAACGGTTCAATCGGGTGGTGAGCAGTTTAAAATTGTTGATGATGGTGATGGGGATTATTGTATTATAGGTAATGATGCTAATGCCACATACCTAAAAACGTTTGATAATGACGGAACAGAGGGTGCATTTATTTTTCTTAATAAAAACGGTAATGTAATTATCGGAACACCTGGCATTCAGCCCGATTATAACCTTACCGTAGATGGAAAAATACTAGCAGAAGAAATTAAAATTCAAAATTCCGTTCAATGGTACGACTTTGTTTTTGATGAGGGTTACGACCTGCCGAAATTATCGGATTTGGAAGGTTTCATAAAACAAAACAAACACTTACCCGATGTTCCTACAGCAACCGAAGTTGCAGAAAACGGAATTAACCTCGGCGAAATGAACGGAATTCTTCTGAAAAAAGTTGAAGAGCTTACACTATATGTAATTGAACAACAGAAAGCATTTGAAAAACAACAGGAGGAAATTGATGAGCTGAAGGCGAAAATTGGAAAGTGAATCGGTGTGGAATGTCAACCGGTGACTAAGGGCTGGTAATAGCGGTAGCAAGTCAACCGGTGACTGAGTGCTGGCATTAGCTAAGCAAGTCACCCGTTGACTAAAGGGACGGCAAATTAATTTATTCAATCCGACCGGTTAACGGATTAACAAAAAAACAAAAGAAAAATGAAAAAACTATTTCTAATAATTACAGCGTTTTTGTTTGCGGGATTTCTTACTGGGCAAACCGTGCATTTTGATTACGATGCTTCCGGAAACAGGATACACAGGGAAATTATTTACCAGGAAAATATACCCGACAGTACAAATGCAACAACCGACACTACGCAACTGAAATCGTCGGAACTTACTGCAAACGGCACAAAAGAATACACTGCCACAGTAGGAAAGCAGACAATAAAAATATACCCCAATCCCAGCAACGGATTTTTTACAATAAAGATAGAAGGATGGGATGCACATACAAAAGCAAGTATGAGCATGACCTCATTGGCAGGCAAAAGCATAATTGAAGAGCCAATATCCAGGGAGACAACAAAAGTGCAATTCCGCAATCAGCCTGACGGGGCATATCTGCTGACAATAGTACTGAATGGAAAACGGGAGACGTGGAAGGTTATTAAACGTTAGTTGGAACCTTTTTGGTTTTTAAGTAATGATAGGTACACGGGCCGTGCGTCTGAAAATAATCAAACCCGTAAAAGTTTGAACGTGTGCATTTGAGAAAAAAAATAGATTTTGATCTTAAAAAATAAAATAATGAAAAAATTATATTTATTAATCGTATTTTCAGGACTATTTCAAATCGTTATCTCACAGGTTGTTATGCCTGATGACCCTATTGATCCACAGGAAATATTTATCTTAAATCAACCTTTGGATGGTAATACTACTTACGATTATATAGCAAGCAAATATATTACACTGGAGGATGGTTTTGAATATGATCCAGAAGCAGGAGAGTATTTTTTAGGCGAAATAGACCCCTATTTGGTTTTTCCACCGGAGGGAGGTGTAACAGGAGGGCCTAACCCGGAAGATAATGGAGTGGTTGGTACACTGCCTGGTAGTTTTAGTGTTTCACCGACAGGGGCAGCAACATACAGCATTCCTATTGATCTGCCACCAGGGATAAACGGGATGACACCAACGCTAGGATTGATTTATAATAGTCTTAATAATCAGAGGAATATATTAGGAGTGGGATGGAGTATTGCAGGATTTTCCTCAATATCCAGAACTAATTGTACGCAATATTACAATGGCATGAATGATAATATTGATTTTGATAATGACCAACTCCAAATTGATGGCAATTATTTAATAATGATAGCTGATGATGGTGAGAAAACTGTATATAAAACTGAAAATGACAAAAACATCGCAAAAGTGACCTACTATAAAGACAGTAATCCATACCCATATTTTGATGTTATTTATAAAAATGGAATTACAAAAATATATGGTAATACTGACAATTCCAGGCAAATTTATTCTATAAATGGAAAAGAAGATGCCCCTGTTTTAATATGGCATATTTCAAGAATTGAAGATTTATATGGTAATTATATTGATTTTGAGTATTTGAGATTTATAAATACAGGAGAACTGCATCCTGAAAGAATCACTTATACCGGACATAAGACTGACAGTAAAAATGAAAATATTAATTATACTGTAAATTTCGAATATACTCCATTTATAGAATCAGACATAGATAGGATAGAGAAAAAAATTTATGAAAATTTAGGTTCTTCAGAAGAATACATCACTACCAATTCTTATAATCTGAACAGTTTTACCATAAACATTAATAATGAAGAGATTTCAAAATACACTTTTGAGTATGAAGACAATACAAATTTAATCACGCGAGATGTATTTTTAAAAAGAATTACTTATATGGTACCCTCCGTATCAAAAGGTTATACGCACTATAATTCAACTTATTTTGATTGGCATTTTTACAATCCGGTCTTTAATCTGGATAATTTTAGTGGAGGAGATGATCTTACTAATGATAAACAGGCATCAATTGGAAGCATTGATATTAACGGTGATGGGAAATCAGAATTGTTAGAATTTAAGCGCATTAAATATGGTAATATAGATTATAATATGTTTGAAATTTACACACCAGATGTAGCAGGAGATAATATAACAATAACCGATATTCCCACAAGTAAATTTTTAAAAGATGATTATGATAATGATGGCGATGAAGAGCTTATTGTTTATAATGATGATGGATTCAAAATATATAATTTTGTTTTAGTTAATAACTCATATAATGTTGAAATATCTTATGAATATACCAATCATAATGGAGTAATGTTTAATGGCGATTTTAATGGTGATGGTTTACCCGATTTATTAATGCAATATAATGTTGACGCAGGGAATAAAAGTGGCTCTAAAAAGCTTGCTTTTTTCTTTTTGCTTACTGACAATAGTTCAGGCGATCTATTTAGTATTGAGGATAATATTGATTTACCACAATACGGCGGATATTCCTGTTATCAGATATCTGACTTCAATGGTGATGGAATATCGGATATTGTTTTTAAAAGTGAAGACAATCAATCTTTTGTAATTAAAACATATTCAAACTCTTCATTATCTGATTTATCATCTTTCTTATATAATTCAAGCTCAAGTTACTTTTTTAATGATTTCAATGCTGATGGCAAAACTGATATTTGCGAGATTGATGAAATCCAGAAGAAGATAATTTATTTTTCTTATGGAAGCGGTTTTTATGAACCATCAGAACAAGATGTTTCTCTAATATCCATTCCAACATCAGTTGTTGATATGAATAATGATATGATACCCGATTTCGTTTTCATTAATGGAAATGGTTTAGAAATTCAAGTAACAATATATTATGGTTCTCCTGATGGTATTAGGCTTAACCAACAGTTTTATCTAGGAAGTTTTTTAGATTATGAATATAATGAGATTACTTCAATAGCTTTTGCCGATTTTTCAGGTAATGGAGCTAATGATGTCGGAGTGCAAACATTTAAAGATGGACCGCAGGCAGTTCCCGGTGTGCTTAATGCCTCGGTTATTTGGGATTTTGGAAACTCAAACAATAATATTTCACAATTTACTAATGGACTGGGAAAGATTACAAATGTTGAATATATGCCTTTTCGGTCATCTTATGAAAATATGTCAAGTTTGAATTACCCTCTTGGTAATTATAAAAACAGCAAATATTTGGTGCAATCATTTTGGGTAAATAATGACCTGAATAAACATAATTATAGTTATCAATCTCCGGTTTTTCACAGAGAAGGAAAGGGATTTTTGGGTTATATGGAAACAACTGATCATACAGTAGCTACAAATACAAATTTACGTACAACTAATTTGATTCTGAAACCGGATAATTTATACTATTTTTTGTACCCCTCCGAAATATCCCTGTCTTTTAATACTAAAGTATTGAGAAAAACTGAAAATCAATTATCAATATTAAATACAGAACCTGATTTTCCTATAATATTCAAGCCTTATATATCTCAAACTATTACAAAACTTTGGGAAAATGATGATAATAGTACTTTTATTAAAACAACAAAGAATAGAATTGATGATATTGACTATTATGGAAATGTTTTGAGTCAGACTACTCTACAGGATGAAAATGAACTGGAATTAACTTCACCGGATAATGAATTTGATTTTAAAACAATTGTTACCTCAGAGTATGAAGACCCTCCAGGGGGATTTGCCTGGTTAACAAACAGAGTAAAGTCAAAATTAGTTAGTAAGAATAATCCTGACAACGTAAATGATGTGGATATTGGCTTTTATCAATATGACTACTATACTGATAATCCGTGGCAAATCTTATCTGTAGAATACACTCCGAACAATGATAATAGTTTTTCTATTCGTGAAACATATAATGAGTACGATGATTATGGTCATTTAATAGAAAAAACTTCTGAAGCTGTTAATCCTACACCTCCATACGACGATTTGCCTGTTATTAAGACATTTTTTGAATATGATAATATCAGTCAAAGCTATTTTCATCGTTTTCTTACACGTACATATCAAAAGGTAGATGGCGTTTTTAAAAAAGAAACTGAAATTAATTATGAATATGATGTAATTACAGGGAATGTAATTAAAAAGACTGATCCTCTTGGCAACGTAGTGCATTATAAATATGATATATTTGGACGATTAGAGCAAGTTATATTCCCTGATGACAACTTCATTACTAAAGTAGCACGTTGGAGCGAAACACATCCGGATAATCCGGATGAAGGGATAATATATACCTGGGAAAAGAGAACAGGGAGTGCACCCTCTGAAATATTTTATGATAATCTTGGAAGAAAACGTCGTACTATAACTTTCGGTTTCGAGGAAACAAAAACAATATTCAAGGATTATGAATATAATGATAACGGGCTATTAAGCAGAGAGTACGACCCTTATTTTTCGTCAAATAATGCAGATGCTTATACTGAATATGACTATGATGATCTATTTAGAACAAAAAGTATTTCATATTTTGATAATGATGGTGTAATTTTGTTGCGATCTAAACATTTTGAGTATGCCGGAAGGGAAGCAACAATAATTTCAAATCAGAGTATGGCCACAGAAACAATAAATATGCAGATAAAGAATGCCCTTGGTCAGACAATATCTTCTGAAGACATGACAAGTGTTATCACATATTCATATTTTGCATCAAACAAAGTTAAAACAATAAAAGTAAAGAGCAATGATGATAATAGTGAAGTAATAACAAGTATGCTGTATGACAAAGCTGGAAATCAAATTCAAATTAATGAACCAAATTCGGGAATAAGTGCTTTTACCTATGATGCTTATGGGAGATTACGATTTATGGAGGACTCTAAAAATAATACGGTTTCTTATTTTTATGATGACCTTAATCGGATAGTAGATAAAAACACTGTACAGGGCAATAATGCCTTTGGAGGAGATATTGAAATTCATTATCAGTATTATACTGACCCGGAACAAGATGGTTTTGGCCAGTTGCAGTATATGATCAATAACAGTAATGGTATCAGGAATGATTATTATTATGACAAATACGGTCGTTTGATTGCTCAAACTGAAAAAATTGATGATGATCATATTTTTGAAAAAGAACTAACCTATGACATCTATGGCAGGGTTAAAACACAAACCTATCCGACCGGATACCAAACAACAAACTATTACAAACCAACTGGATACTTTGGGAAAATCAGGGAAACATCCTCCAATAAAACTCTTTGGGAGACAACTGATGTCAACCAGTTCGGTCAAATCACAGAACTATCATTAGGAAATGAACTTACAAGTAGTTATCAGTACGATAACTATGGCTTTTTGGAATCAATAGAAACCGGTAATGGCAATATTCAACAATTGGAATTTGATTTTGATCCTTCAACAGGAAACTTAATGTCAAGGGACGATAATACAAATGGGAAATCCTTACACGAACAATTCGGATACGATTCAAAACTTCATAATCGTTTAACATCCTGGGAAATTGGTTCGCAGGGAAATGAGTATAGTTCCAGTTATTACGATAATGGGAATATTAAGTCTAAAACCAATTTATCATCAACAAGTTCAACTTATCAATACAATTCTTCAAGGCCTCATGCAGTTACTGATGTAACAAATATTAACCCGGATTATGAAAATTTAATTAATAATGGGGTGCAACAGGTTTTTTACAATGCATTTCAAAAGACTCATTCCATTATTATTGAAAACAATAATAAAGTAGAGTTTAGCTATGGGCCTGATGGATTACGCAAAATTATGCGTTCATTTGATTGGAATGATAATAATAACGATTGGATACTTTCAAAAACAAAATATTATATTTTAAGTAATTTAGAAATTGAGGAATTTGTAAATGGTGATTCGCGGCAACTTCTGTATGTCGGGGGATTTGCAATTCAGGAGAAAATAAATAATAATGACCCGGAATTATTTTATGTTCATACCGATTATTTGGGTAGTGTGCATGCGATTTCTAATGAAGATGGAACATTAAAACAATTTTTGAGTTTTGACCCCTGGGGTAGGAGAAGAGATGCCGATGACTGGTCATATGATATTGATGATGCCGATCCTTATTTTAACCGGGGTTTTACCGGTCATGAACATCTTGACGAATTCGGCCTCATAAATATGAACGGAAGAATGTACGACCCGTGGGTGGGTCGGTTCCTCTCACCTGACCCCATAGTGCAGACCGGGAATTCTCAAAATTATAACCGTTATTCTTATGTGTTAAATAATCCGCTGAAATATACCGACCCTTCAGGGTATTTATTAAGCCCTGCGCAAAGGGAATTTGTTAAGAGCGGTGGGCCTCAATTTAATTATGACTATTTAGCATCATATAATAGACTTCAACGTGATTTTGATCCAGGAGCACCTTTTCTGGTATATATAATTATAATGAATATACAGGCAATTATACAAATACAAATGGGGGAAAAGTTTCTTATCAGGAGGTTTTTAACAATTTTATTGTGCCTAATGCCGTTTTTCTGCCAACCAACACAAGTCTTTCATCAATCGAATTTGGTACACATAATGGAGAATCAGGTGTATGGTTTTCAACAATTACTTGGGGCCCATTAAAAAGAATGGAGGGTGAGGCTTTTGTAGTATCTACCGAAGCTCAAATTACTTCGTCTTTTTTAGCTTTTTCAAGTAACGGAGGTGCTTATTTGAGTGAGGTTGCTGCTGGTGGTGGCTCGGCTGGTGGGGGTGAT
>JAUVIX010000293.1 GCA_030592565.1 Chlorobiota bacterium | reverse complement strand
GTCATTTTTCAGACAGCCCTGCAATATTTTTTCTTCTTGTCGATTTGGCATCTATTTAGCTTTGCCTTTATTGATTAGTGATGTAAAATTAAAAAAAGGTTGTCTTAACCGCTAAAATATTATTCGATTCGAAACACACTGAGCAACAAATCATCATATAATTATAAAGCAACTGATTAATATTGAAGGTTGTATTTGCCAGATACCTTATAACTGGGTAACCATAACCACAGTCTTCCCTTTTAGTATTTGATAATTCACCTTCCTTTTATTCCAGAAATAGACCTGCAATAAAACCGAGTTTTGCGGAATCGGCGATAACAGAAGCAAGTGATGTATTGTATTGGAACCCGGCTTCCAAACTGCACGCATCTGGTCTAAGTTAATAGCTTCATAATGTATTGTTGCCCCCACAGAGTCGCGAAGTTCACACACAATAGTCCCCTCAAACGGAACTGTCCCACTTTCAATTTCAAAATCAAAACAAACTGATAATGCTTTGCAGTCAAGTGTGTCTATCGGAATTTTAGCAATTCCATAATACTCTTTATTAAGCGATAATGGTACTTTTTCAATTGCTTTCTCTGACAAAACAACTTTCGTTAGCGGAAGACTCCTTTTTATTAACGAAAGCCCGCTATGTTCGTCATATTTTATTTCATCATAGAGTTCTAAAGGTTTTCCCCTTTCATCAAAATCATACATTAGGTAATCGGCATACATAACAGGCTCATCATTAAAAAGAACAGGGTTCATTATCCCGCCTGACAAATAATTGTAATATGCCCATACAAGCTTTCTTTTATGGATTCCGGCAACAGTTGGTGGATAATCCTCCTGTTTTGCGGAAGATGATACCTCCTCAAAAAAAGAATATGGTACATAAGGAACGCTGTCATAA
This sequence comes from Chlorobiota bacterium, assembly GCA_030592565.1. Classification (GTDB taxonomy): domain Bacteria; phylum Bacteroidota; class Bacteroidia; order Bacteroidales; family JAADJA01; genus JAADJA01. The sequence continues at coordinate 3,862 of JAUVIX010000293.1, read as the reverse complement.
TAAGATTGCACTAAACTGATTTTGGACAGACTAAAAACAGGCAGAAAAAAAAGCGGGAGCAGAATAAGCAAATACAACTTCCCTATCCGTTGTACAATAAGGTCAACTGTAAAACCAGCCAATCCAAAAAAAAGCGGCAGATAATACATTGCCGTCCTATCCTCCTGAAACAATACACCAAATAAAAAGTGCATCGTATAAGCTGCCACAATGTTCCCTGTAATTAGTATTAAGAACAAAAATCCCGGAGATGGACTTTGAAGGTTTTCCCATTTCTTAAGAAATGAAATTAGATAAACAATTACCGAAAGAATTATTATTGCAACAAAGTACAAGGCAAAGAAAAAAGCCAGGTTATCAAAAACAAGAGCAGCCAGACTTAATATTGTGTTGTCCCAAAAGCCATCAGCAGAACCACAATAAAACCTACCTTTCTCAAGTAGCGTAAAGGAGTAATCAGTAAAAAACCAAATACCCAATCCTGCAAATAAGAAAATAAACAGTAATAAAATTATTTCACCAATACGCAATCTCCTAAGATTCAAGATAGAATAAAAAACCAGCAATCCAATTATTATCAAATAGGTAATTATAAGGTTCAGATTGGCGCTTACAGCAAGAAAAGCAAAAACAAGGGTTTTAAAGACAGTAGTCACCTTGAATGCTTGCACCGTATTAATCAGATACCAGGCAGATACTGTCAACAAAACCAATGACATTCCATAACCCCGCGAATATCCTAAATAACTGATGATATAATGAGTACCAATCATTGATAAATATAAAGTCCAACGGACAACAGAGTGCTGGATTAGCGAGCCTGTTTTGTAAACATAGTAAAAATAGACCGGAACAAATAGCAAAGCGGGTAATCGCAGAGCAAAGATTGATGGGCCAAACAACAAATAGCTCACACGCGTGAGTGCCGAATTCAAGATATGATTGTTGGCATCCCATGCAATATCCGGAGGAAGGAACCGGCCTGTTTGTACGTACATAAAAAAAGTAGCCACCTCATCATTCAAAACAGGAAAATACACAGCCCTGAGTAATATGTAAATCCCCACAACTACCGATAACAGTATATAAATCTTTTTTTCGTAATTCTGGTCTATTGTCATTTAACTTGATGTAATTTGTTGCAGGTTAGCCTTTTTCAACAGACTTCGCATTAAATTCATGATAATACTCATTTACCAAGGCTCCCGTTTATTAAAATGTTTCAGTTCCTAAAAAGTAAAAACCTTTTGATTTATAACCAAATTCAAAAATACAGAAAAAAATTGTTTTAATACGAAATTCGCAAGAAATATCTTTTGAACAATCTGTTTGTCTGCTCTTCAAGCAAGGGGAAAACTTTTTTCGATAATCTTCAATTTATCCCAACCATTTGTAATGAAAGCTTTTCCCCTGATGATGATTAATGATTCGTGCAATCTGGTAAGCTTTAGCCAATGAATTAGTGCTCTGCCTAAACTGCTTTTTCTCTGGTATATAAAGCTGGCTTGCTTCAAGTCGTTCATTTGTAAAAGCAGATTGATAGCGTTCAGTATTACTACTACTTTTTCAAAACCCTCTTTTGACCCTCCAGCCATAATGGAAGGGCCTTTTAAAGCTCCTTGTTCTCCGCCCGAAATTCCGGTTCCAAGAAAATAAATTCCCTCCTGCGAAAAATCTTCGAAGCGCCTAATAGTGTCAGTATAATGTGAATTCCCACCTTCAATAATTATGTCTCCTTTATCAAGGAAAGGTTTCAGGGAGTCCAATAACTGGTCAACAACTTCACCGGTCTTGATCATTATAAATATTATCCTTGGACTTTTGAGAGTTTCTAAAAATGGAAGTAATTCATCGAACCCAAGAGAGCCAGACAATTAAGCTTATTGGATAGCATCTTACCTATCGTAGATTTTCCACTTCCCGATACACCCATTACATAATATACTGTATGTATAAAACCAGCCATTTTTTTCACTATCGTTATCCAGAATTGTGTTTTTTTGGTTTAGTCATAATTAAAAATCTTCATTAAAACTAATATAAAACGCACTTGATTCTCTTCCAATTCCATAATCAATCCTGATATTCATTCTTTCCTGCAATTCAAAACGTAGCCCTACTCCGCCGTTGGGCAGCCAGTTTTTCATTTGATCAAATTTTGGTGCGACGGAGCCTGTACCCACCCAGACAACAAAGCCAAAAGGTCCGTACATTTGTCCTCTTGACCTTGGTGTTTTTCGGCCAAACATATATCGGTACTCTGTCAAAAGGAACATCATATTGTTATCACGGTATTGCCCCCAAATATAACCTCGCAGGTCGAAAGGTGTTCCTATCATCGACATTTCTGTCCAGGGCACATCTCCTGTGCTCGATCTTGCTTTAATCTGCCAGGCAAGTGTACTTGCTTCTCTTACAATTTGTTGATACTGTCGGTAATCAAGTTGTACTCCTTGAAAAATATGATTAGTCGGAGTATGTTTCCCATAGGCTGTCCCGCTCAGATCAATATATACACCTTTGTATGCATTTTCGGGAAAATCCCTGCTATCGTACCGAAAAACCGCTCCAAACCCGGAATTCTTAATATCCGGGCCAAATTTTACAAAATCTTCATCCATAGCCATAAACTCATTTACTTTAGTGGCTGTCGTTTTGTTTCTGTCATAATTCATTCCAATATAAAAATTAGGGAATATACGATAAGCAATTGAAAATTTGAATTGTTGCCAATCGCGGTGATAACCGGTTGTGCCAGGGGATTTAGTCCTTTCTACAGCATTGGCATAACCCACACCCCAATAATTATCAGGCATATCTTTTATCCAGTATTCACCTGAAATTCTCAGTTTATCATCTTTACCATAAATATTTGCTTTTATGCTAACCTGCAATGAACCATTAGTGCTATATGCAATAGAAAATGGAATTGAAGAACGAGATAGCACGGGGCTTTCTTTGTTTAATTTAAAGGTAAACAGGCCTCCTGCTGACAGCATAAATTTCATTTCAGGAGAATATGACGGAGCAACATAAGGTGTAAAGGTTGATCTTCCATGATCAAGTTTCCAATTTTTGATTGAATCCAATCGCTGCAGAAAAGTTTTTTTCCGATATGTAGTATCCTCTTGCGCGAAACTACTCACTGGGAAAATGATTCCTGACAATAATAAAAAAACAACTGTATTCCTTATAATACCATTTATTCTATATTTCATAATTAAAATCATCTTCCACAGATAGAAGTATATGGACAAAATTTGCAATCGTCAACAAAATCTGTTTGCATAAACGAGACCTCCTGATCAAAAATCTCCATCAAAATACTTTTCAAAATCTCTTCAAATTCCATCAAAGATATGGGAGTTACTGGTTCTTTTTCAGGAAGTCCGGCACTCATCATCCCTACACTCAACTGCCTAAACGAAATTATTCCGGTCTCTATCTCCCCAGCGCCTTCATTGTTCTTTCCAAATAACCAGCCGTAAAACAGCAACTGGAAGTTCTTGTCATACTTCGATTCGGTCATAAGGTCTTCCCAGTCTTTCAGAAACAGATCGGTCTTTTTTACAAATCCTGTCTTATAATCAATGATCCGTGTTTTTCCATTTACCTCATCAACCCTGTCAAAAGCACCTTTCATCAACACTTTTCCCTTACCATCAGAAAACAGCAATGACCTGACAGGCAATACGGCAGTATATCTCTTTTCAAGATATCTGATTATCATCTGCTCGTTTTTACCGGAAAGCTCTTTCAAAAATTCCATCTCCTTTTTAAGAAAATTGACAACAAACAGATTTGCAACTTTAAATATCAGGTGGTTGATCCCAAAGTCAATATCTCCATCTTTGTAATGCTC